>DASZLW010000400.1:0-4194 GCA_035552175.1 Gaiellaceae bacterium
CGCCGATCTGCGCGATCGCGAACCGGAGCTCGTCGTCGGTGTTGTAGTAGTGCGGCCCGACGCGGATGCCCGCGCCGGGCCGGAAGTCGCAGAGCACGCCGCGCTCGCCGAGCTCCCTGTGGACGCCCTCGAAGTCGGGGACGAACACCGTGACCGTCCCGCCGCGCCGCGCCGGATCGCGCGGTGAGCGCACCTCGAATCCTGCGTCGTCGGCGAGCGAGATGAGGAGCTCCGTCTGCCTGAGGGAGTTCGCCCGGATCCGCTCGACTCCGACCTCCTCGAGCAGCGAGTAGCCGGACGTCGCGGCGTACAGGGCAGGCACGTTCGGCGTCCCGGTGAGGAACCGCGCGACGCCGTCGGCGTATCGCAGCTCCGGCTCGAACGCGAACGGCGAGGCGTGTGCCTGCCATCCGAGGAACGTCGGCTCGAGCTCGGCGATCAGGTCGGGCCGCACGTACAGCCATCCGTTTCCCGGGCCGCCGCAGAGCCACTTGACGGAACCGCCGACCGCGAAATCCACGCCGAGCACCGAGACCGAGAACGGCACGATCCCGGCCGACTGGTAGCAGTCGAGCACGACGCGCGCGCCGAAGGAGTGCGCCCGCGCCACGATCGCCTCCACGTTCTGGATCTCGGCCGAGCGGAAGAGGACATGCGAGATCGGGACGAGGAGCGTGCGCTCGTCGATCGCGTCGAGGAGCTCGTCCTCCGTCTCGCAGGCGACGACCTCGAGCTCGGGCTGGGCCTGGTAGAGGTAGCGGACGGACGGGAAGTTCTCGGCCTCGTAGACGACCCGGTTGCGCCCGGGATCGACCGGCCGGAAGCACGAGAGCACGACCTCCTCGGCGACGGCCACGTTCTGGTGCATCACGGTCGCGCCCGGCGCCGCGCCGATGATCCGGCCGACCTGGTCGCCGACCTCGAGCGGCATCGTCCACCATCCCTCCCCCCACGCCCGGATCCCGCGGGTCGCCCAGACCCGGGCGTACTCGGCCAGCCGATCCGCGGTCGCGGCCGGCATCGCGCCGAGCGAGTGGTTGATCAGGTAAGTGGTGTCGGCCAGGATCGGGAAGCGATCCCGGTAGTCGGCGAGCTCCACGGGCGCAAGCCTACGCCCCGTTTCCCAGGGCGACGAGCTCGACGAAGCGGCAGAGCGCGTTCGCAAGCCGCATCTGCGCGATCGTGCGGCAGCTCACCTCGAGGAGCCGCGGGCTCGCGACGAGGTACGCGAGGCAGCGGGCCCGCGAGACTGCCACGTTCAGCCGGTTTCGGGAGAGCAGGAACTCGAGCCCGCGCGGGACGTCCTCCCCGCTCGAGCTCGCCATCGAGTACACGACGACGTCCGCCTCCTGCCCCTGGAACTTGTCGACCGTCCCGACGCGCACGCCCGCCGGCAGGACCTCCGCCAGTGCGCTCACCTGCATGTTGTACGGCGACACGACCATCACCTCGCCCGCAGCAATCCCGGCTTCGAGGAGCCGCCCGACGATCGCCGCGACCTCCGAGACCTCCTCCTCGGACTCCTGCCGGCATCCCTCGTGCTCGACCGGGACGAAACGAAGGCCGGTTCCGAGCGGCGTCCCGCGCGTCGCGGTGACCGGATCCGGCGCGAGCCTCCCCTCGTAGAACTCCTCCGAGACGAAGCGGCAGATGTCCGGGTGCAGCCGGAACGTCCGCTCGAGGAAGAGGCCGCGATCGGGCGGGATCGTCTCGGCGCCGTCGAGGAGCCACGTCAGCACGGACGCCTCGGTCCCACCCGGATGCGTCCCCTGGATCACCTGCGCGAGCTGCTGCGGGTCGCCGACGAGGACGACGTTGCGCGCGGCCGTTCCCATCGCGAGCGCGTCCGCGAGCGACACCTGCCCGGCCTCGTCGACGAAGAGGTAGTCGAGCGTCCCGTCGTGGCACTCGCGCGCGTAGTGCCAGGCCGTGCCGCCGGTCACGTCGACGCCGGCGCAGGCCTCGGAGTCCCAGACGCTGACGATGTTCGCGCTCTCGTAGGTGGACTCGGGATTGCCGCCGCTCGCCTTCTTCAGCCCCTCGAACGGAAGCCCGGCCTCGACGGCCGCCTCCTCCACGCAGTCGAGCAGGTTGTGGATCGCCTTGTGACTCGTCGAGGCGACCCCGACCGTGAATCCCGCCTCGATCAGATCCGCGATCAGCCGGCCCGACGTCCACGTCTTACCCGACCCGGGCGGCCCCTGGATCACCAGGTGGCGGCCGTCGAGCGAGCGGACGAGCGCCTTCATCTCGTCGAGATCGCCCGTCTGGACGGGGTGAGGGAACGGCTCACGCCGCAGGATCGACTCGAGCGCGGGGTAGCGGCCGCCGCCCGCGAGCAACGACCGCCCGAATCGCGCGAGCGCCTCCTCCTGATCGGGCGTCCGGAACGGCCCTCCCGGGATCAGGGCCTGCGGCAGCGGCACCGCGTCGAGGCTCGGCCCGCGCCTGAGCCGGAGCCGCCGCCCGTCGCGGTCGAGGAGAAGCAGCTCGCCGGCGGACTTTCCCGTCGCGGGGTCGCGAACCTCCTGCCCCACGCGGAGCTTCAGCTCCTGGGCCGGGAACGTGAACTCGAACGCGCGCGAGCGCTTCGTCACCCACTCGGGCTCGCCGACCTGAACGAGCCCGCCGACCGACTCGGGATCCTCGACGAGCTCCTCGACCGTCCGCTCGAGCCGGTCGAAGAACGCCCACCACACGGGCTTCGCCTCGCGGGCGTGGTAGTCGAGCAGGTGCGCGGCGACCTCCTCGCCCACCGCGACGAGCCGCTCCTGTAGCGCCGACCGCGCGAGCCGGTGCTCGGGCGCCGCCTTCGGCTCGTCCGGGACGAGCGGCGGGACCGCGCCGTACGCCGCGACCGCCTCGGCCCGCACCTCGAGCAGCCAGTCGCGGAGCAGAAGCGTGGCGATGCAGTCCTCGCGGTTGTAGGCGTCGATCTCGTCGAGGAGCGCCTGGTCGCCGTTCAGCATCCACGCCTCGAACGCGACGATCGAGGAGCCGCCGTCGCGGATCTCGGCGAGCCGCTCGAAGGGGAGAAACCGCTCGAGCTCCTTCAGCCCGTACCCGGGCCGCGAGGTGCGGATGCCGTTGCGGACGACCGCGAACAGGTCGACGAAGACGTCGCGGCGGAGGAGGTCGTCGAGCTCGTCCTCGCGGGTGCCGTAGCGTGCGACGAGGCGCTTGAGCGCGGCGACCTCGTACTGCGCGTAGTGGTAGACGTGGAGGCAGGGATGCTCGGCGAGGCGGGCGTGGACGAGGTCGACGAACCGCTCGAGCGCCTCCCGCTCGCTCGCGTGGTCGTGCGCGTGGAGCGGGGTGAAGGTCCGGTCGGCATCGAGGATCCCCCAGAGGTACTCGAGCCCGCCGTCGGGGTCCCAGAACGGGTTGCCTTCGAAGTCGAAGAAGAGGTCGCCCTCGTCGGGCTCGGGGAGGAGCGCGAGCCCGACGCCCGGCTCGTGGCGGAGCACCCGGTAGGCGTCGGTGCCGGTCTCGCGCGCGCCGAGCTGGAGCTCTGCCTGCTCGCGCAGCTTCTCGTAGGTCTCCGGCGCGATCCCGTCGGGCGGTTCGGTGCCGGCACGGCCGAGCGCGGCGAGGGTCGCGACGCCGGAGGCGAGGAGCTTCTCGATCTGCGTCCGTCGCATGCCGGCGACGCGGCTCAGGTGGTCGACCTCGTCCCACCGCGCGTCGCAGAGCGGCTTGAAGTCGCACACGCCGCAGTGCGCGACCGGCCACGGCTCGGTCGGCGGCGGATCGGCCGCGAACGCCTCGAGGCGGGAGCGGACGCGCCGGTAGTAGGCGCCGAACTCGTCGGCCCGGAAGCTCTCCTGTCCGCCCGAGCCGAGCAGCACGTGGATCCTCGCAGGCGGGCGCCCCTGGACGCGGGACACCTGCTCGTCGTAGAAACAGAGCTGGAGGATGTAGGCGGGCTTCGCGTGGCGGGCGAGCTTCGTGTCGAGCGCCTCGTAGCTCCACGAGCCGAGCGAGGAGGGCTCCTCGACGCGAAGCAGGAAGTCGGCGACGCCGCGCCAGGTGCCGTCGACGAAGACGCCCTGATAGACGACGGCGACCCCGTCGCGCATCGCCTGCTCGGTCGCGGCGGCCGCGGCCGCCCAGTCACCGTCGAGCTCGATCTCGCGGACGTCCTTCCCCTCGGCGCGGAGCTTCGCGAGGTAGGCGGCCTCGTGCTCCTCGCCT
>DASZLW010000401.1:0-1544 GCA_035552175.1 Gaiellaceae bacterium
GAGACTCCACCCGGCTACACACTCCCGCGGGGCCGCATCCTCGCGATCTACGGTGGGCTCTCGATCGCGCTCCTGCTCGCCTCGATCGACCAGACGATCGTGTCGACCGTCCTGCCCGAGATCGTCGCGGACATCGGCGGCATCGGCCAGTACTCGTGGACGTTCACCGCCTACCTCCTCACCGCCACGGTCACGATCCCGCTGTACGGGAAGCTCGGGGACGTCTACGGGCGCCGGCCGTTGTTCGTGTTCGCGATCGGCACGTTCATCGTGAGCTCGGTGCTCTGCGGCTTCTCCCAGACGATGCCGGAGCTCGTCGTCTCGCGCGGGCTCCAGGGGGTCGGCGCCGGCGCTCTCTTCCCGCTCGCGCTCGCGACCGTCGGCGAGATCGTCCCGATCCGCGAGCGCGGGCGCTACCAGGGGCTCCTCGGCGCCGGGTACGCGGGCGGCGCGATCCTCGGGCCGCTCGCGGGCGGGTTCATCGCCGACAACGCGAGCTGGCGGTGGGTCTTCCTGATCAACGTGCCGCTCGGAGCCGCCTCGCTGGTGCTCGTGCTCGTCACCATGCCTCCCGGGTCGGCGCGGCAGGTGCGGCAGGTCGACTATGCGGGCGCCGGCCTGCTCGCTGCCGCAACGACATGCCTCCTCCTCGGGCTCGAGTGGGGCGGGCAAGAGTTCGCCTGGGGATCGCCGGAGGTGCTCGGCGCCATCGCGGGGTTCGTCGTGCTCTCCGGCGTGCTCGTCGCCGTGGAGACGCGGGCGCGAGAGCCGATCCTGCCCTTCCATCTCGTCCGACAGGGGACCGTGGCGGCGAGCCTGCTCGCAATCGCGCTCGCTTCGATGGCGATGTACGGCGTCATGAGCTACGCGCCGCTCTTCGTCGCGGCCGTGATCGGCGCATCCGCGACCTCGTCGGGCGCCGTGCTGATGCCGCTCCTGCTCGGAGACATCGCGGCGAGCTTCCTCACCGGCCAGTGGATCGCGCGGAGCGGCCGGATGCGGCCGAATGCACTTACGGGACCGCTCGTCCTCACGACCGGGGCGATCCTCCTCTGGCGGATGACGATGGCCACCTCGAGCATTCGTGCGGCTCTCGACATGCTCGTCGCGGGGATCGGGATCGGGCTGATGATGCAGGTCTTCACGATGTCCGTGCAGAACGCGGTCGCGAGGGCCGACATCGGTGCCGCGACCGCCCTGAACCAGACGTGCCGCGCCCTCGGAGCGACGCTCGGAGTGGCGGTGATGGGGGTGATCGTGAACCAGCACCTGCCCCCGAGCGTCCAGGCGAGCTTCTCCACGGGCGGCAGCGTCGGTCACCTCCCCCACACCGTCCGTATCACGCTCGAGCACGCGCTGCATCCGGCGTTCCTGCTCGCCGCCGGAGCAGCGGCGCTGCTCTTCTTCGTCGTCCTCGTCGGCGTCCACGACGTCCCGCTCCGCAGCTCCGTCGACGAGCAGCCGAGTCCTCGGATCAGTGGTTGAGAGCTCCCGGGTTGAGCAGGTTCGGCGGCGTGTCGCCCTTGATCATCGCGATCATGTTC
>DASZLW010000402.1:0-3669 GCA_035552175.1 Gaiellaceae bacterium
GTTCGGCGGGCGACACAAGGTGCCACTCGTGATCCGGTTGATCGTGGGTCGTGGATGGGGCCAGGGGCCGCAGCACTCGCAGAGCCTCCAGTCGTGGTTCGCTCACGTTCCCGGACTGAAGGTCGTCATGCCGGTTACCCCGCACGACGCCAAGGGACTGATGCTCGCGAGCATCGAAGATGACGATCCCGTCATCTTCATCGAGCACCGCTGGCTGCACCAGCTCCATGGTCCGGTGCCGGAGGGGCACTACCTTACGCCGATCGGCCCGATGCGGCGGCTCCGCGAGGGGGGCGACGTCACGATCGCCGCAACGTCGTACATGGCTGTCGAGGCCGTCAGGGCCGCAGAGGTGCTGGCTCGTGGTGGTGTGCGCGCCGATGTGCTGGCGGTGACGACGTTGCGTCCACTCGACGCGAGTGGTCTTCTCGAGTCCGTGCGGCGCACCGGTCGCCTCGTCGTTGCCGATACCAGTTGGCGCCCGGCTGGGTTCGGCGCCGAGCTCGTTGCGCAAGTAGCGGAAGAGGCTCACGGGGCCTTGCGTGCGGCTCCTCGTCGACTGGGGACCGCCGACACTCCGGTTCCGACGACCGCTGCACTGGCAAGACTGAGTTATCCGCGGGTGCCGGAGCTCGTTCGGGCCGCCGCCGAGATGGTCGGAGCGGATCCGGCGTCCTTCCAGGGCTTCCTCGAGCCGCCCCCCGAGCATCTCGACGTTCCCGACGGCGCATTCACAGGACCGTTTTGACCGGCGGTCCGGAGGTTCCATATGTTGACCTCGTTGCGCTGCAGGCGTCGCTGAGAGAGGAGCTTCTCGAAGCGGTCGGGCGCGTTCTCGACCACGGCCAGTTCATCCTCGGGCCCGAGGTCGACGAGTTCGAGCAGCGGTTCGCCGATCTCTGCGGGACGCGGTTCGCCGTGGGCGTCGCCTCCGGGACGGACGCGCTCGTGCTCGCGCTGCGCGCGCTCGACGTCGGGCCCGGCGACGAGGTCATCACGGCGCCGAACTCGTTCGTCGCGACCGCTTCCGCAATCGCCCTCGTCGGCGCGCGCCCCGTGTTCGCGGACGTGGGGGAGGACATGAACATCGATCCGGAGGCGATCTCGTCCGCGGTGACCCGGCGAACGCGCGCCGTCCTTCCCGTTCACCTCACGGGCCGTCCGGCGGCGATGGGCCGGGTTCTCGAGGTGGCCGCGCAACATGGGCTCGCTGTCGTCGAGGACTGCGCTCAGGCTGTACTGGCGGAGCTCGACGGGCGTCACGTCGGCTCCTTCGGCGACGTCGGCTGCTTCAGCCTGCATCCGCTGAAGACACTCAGCGCGGCAGGGGATGCGGGTGTCCTCACGACCGACGACGAAGCGCTTTCCGCGCGGCTCCGTCTCCTGCGCAACATCGGCCTCGCAACGCGCGACGATGCAGTGCTCTGGAGTGGCAATTCGCGGCTGGACACGGTGCAAGCAGCGGTCATGCTCGCCAAGCTGCCGTACGTCGCGGCGTGGACGGAAGCCCGGCGAGCGAACGCCGCCGCGTACGTCGACCGTCTCGCAGGCGCCTGTGGCATCCGCGTCCCGGTCGAGCGACCGATCGAGTATTCGGTCTATCACACGTTCGTGATCCAGGCCGAGGAGCGTGATGGTCTTCGCTCGCATCTCCGGTCCGCGCGCATAGGAACGGCGATCCACTATCCGGTGCCGATCCACTTGCAGACGGTCGGTCGCGCTCTCGGTTACGGGCCGGGCGATCTTCCGGTCGCCGAGCGGCAGGCGGAGCGGATCCTGAGCCTGCCTGTCCACCACGGGCTGAGCCCCGTCCAGCGCGACCACGTCGTCAGCGGCATCCTCGACTTCGTCGGCGAGGGAGCAGGGATGGGGACCGGTGCGCGTTAGCTTCTCCTACCTCGACCGGCAGTTCGCCGAGCTCGATGGCTACCTGGCAGAGATCCGTGCGCTCGTCCGGTCCAGCGAGCTCACGCTCGGGCCGGCGGTCGCGGAGTTCGAGCGGCGTTTCGCCGAGCTCAGCGGGCTCCCGCACGCGGTCGGCGTCGGCACGGGAACCGACGCGCTTCGGTTCTCGCTCGAGCTGTCCGGCGTCGGGAGCGGCGACGACGTGATCACGACCCCGAACACGTTCATCGCGACCGTCGGCGCGATCGTCGCAACCGGAGCCCGCCCGGTGTTCGTCGACAGCGAGGACGGATTCGTCATCGATCCGGATCAAATCGAGGCCGCGATCGGGCCGCGCACGAAGGCAATCGTACCTGTGCACTACACGGGCAACGTGGCCGACATGCCCGCGATCGCCCGGATCGCCGAGAGCCGCGGCCTGATCGTCGTCGAGGACGCGTGCCAGGCGACCGCCGCATCAATCGACGGTACTCCCGTCGGCTCCTGGGCGGCGTCCGCGGCGTTCAGCCTCCACCCACTCAAGAACCTGAACGTGTGGGGCGACGGCGGCGTGATCGTCACGCGCTCCGCCGACCTGGCCGAGCGGCTGCGCCTTTATCGAAATCACGGGCTCGTGAGCCGCGACGAGGTCGCGATTTGGGGAATCAACAGCCGGCTTGACGCCCTGCAGGCCGTGATCGGAAACCGCCTGATCGAGAACGTCCCCACGCTCACGGAGCGGAGAATCGCCGTTGCCGCGCTCTACGACGCGGCGTTCGCCGGCGTCGACGGTATCCGCGTCCCGGTGCGCAGGCGAGGAGTCCGTCACGTCTACCACCTGTACATGATCAGGGCGGAGCGCCGAGCCGAGCTCTTGCAGTTTCTCGTCGACGCAGAGGTCGAGGCGAAGGTGCACTACCCGACACCCGTTCATCTCCAGGAGGCCGCTCGCCACCTCGGGTACGGCGAAGGCGACTTTCCGTCGGCCGAGCGAGATGCGAAGACGGTCATCACGCTCCCCGCGCATCCGTATCTCACTGACGACGAGGTCGAGTACACGATCGACCGGGTGCGCGGATTCTATGGCGCGTGAGTAGACCCGCGGTCTTCCTCGATCGCGACGGCGTCCTCATAGCCGACGTCGGCCTCATCGTCGATTCAACGGATATCCGCGTACTCGACGGGGCGCCGGAAGCGCTGTCGGTGCTAGCGGCCGCGGGCTACGCGCTCGTGGTGGTGACCAATCAGACCGTTGTCTCCCGCGGGCTGATGACCGAGGTCGAGCTCATCCGCTTTCACGCAGCTTTGCGAGAACGCCTCTGCCGCGAGGGTGCTCCGGAGCTCGCCGGCGTCTACGTGTGTCCTCACCATCCGAGTGCAACGCTCGTCCGCTATCGGGTGGACTGCGACTGCCGGAAACCGAGGCCGGGGCTGCTCCTGCGGGCCGCCGGCGAGCTCGACATCGACCTTCCACAATCGACGCTCGTCGGCGACCGGCCGAGCGACGTGATCGCCGGCTTCCTCGCGGGGTGTAAGACCGTGCTTGTTCGATCGGGTGCAAGTGGGGCACCGCCGATCGAGACGACGCTCGAGTTCGATGCGGCTATCGAGCCGACTCACGAGTGCACGGATCTCCTCGAGGCAGCACGTTGGATTCTCGCTCGCCGATGAAGGCGGTGGTGCTCGCAGCCGGGCTCGGCACACGCCTTGGCGAACTGACCTCGGAGCGGCCGAAGGTGGCGCTGCGTGTCGGCGGCCATGCGATCGTCGCGCATGTCGTCGCGC
>DASZLW010000403.1:0-6556 GCA_035552175.1 Gaiellaceae bacterium
GCCGTTCCACGGTTCCCGGCGCGGCTCCGCAGCCGCGCGAACAGGCCGGGCGCGAGTGCCTGCACCCACGCGAACGGCCGGTACCAGCGCGGGACGACGATCTCGCGCTTCCGGGCCTCGATCCCCTCGACGATGCGGTCCGCAACGAGCTCGGGTTTCGCGACGAGGCGGTAGATCGGGCCCCTGAAGCGCCCGCGCTGCGGGAATCCCGGTGTCTCCACGAAGCCGGGGTTGACCGTGAGCACGGACACACCGCGCGGCGCGAGCTCGACCGCGATCGAACGTGAGAAGGCGAGCTGCGCGTGCTTGGAGGCGGAGTAGGGGCCGACCGCGACGAGCCCCGCGACCGAGACGATGTTGACCACGTGCGAGCTCTCGCCGAGGCCGGGCAGGAACGCGCGCAGCGACCAGACGGAGCCGAGGTAGTTGGTCGAGACCAGCCGTTCGATCAGCTCCGGCTTGGCCGTGAGGAACTCCTCGCGGCCGGCCGTCCCGGCGTTGTTGACGAGCAGGTCGATCCGCGGGTGCCGCTCGAGCACGCTCGCCGCCGCGGCGTCGACCGCGGTCCGGTGGGAGACGTCGCAGGCCTCATGCTCGTCCGCATCCCGGGCCGGCCCACGGGAGAGCCCGACGACATGCCAGCCGTCGGCCCGGAGGCGGCGGCAGAGCGTCGCGCCGATCCCGGACGAAGCCCCCGTGACGACCGCGACGCGCATCCTCGGGCGACAGTAGCCGAGCCGGGTAGAGTCGGGCCCGGATGGGATTCGAGGGAAAACGCGGGCTCGTTCTCGGAGTCGCGAACAAGCGCTCGATTGCGTGGGCGATCGCGCAGCGGCTCGCCGGGGACGGGGCCCAGCTCGCGTTCACCTATCAGGGCGAGCGGATCGAGAGCAGCGTCCGCGACCTCGCAGGATCGGTCTCGAGCCCGCTCGTCACGTCGTGTGACGTTCGCTCCGACGAGGACGTCGCGCGCGTGTTCTCGGAGGTGGGGGAGGTCTTCGGCGGACAGCTCGACCTGCTCGTCCACTCCGTGGCCTTTGCGGCCGCCGAGGATCTCGAGGGCCGCTTCACCGACACCCCGCGCGACCGCTTCTGGATGGCACTCGACGTCAGCGCGTACTCGCTCGTCGCGTGCGCCCGGGCGGCCGAGCCGTTGATGGAGGCAGCTGGCGGCGGCTCGATGGTGACGATGACCTACCTCGGCGGCGAGCGCGCCGTTCCGCACTACAACGTGATGGGCGTCGCGAAGGCGACGCTCGACGCAAGCGTGCGCTACCTCGCCTGGGATCTCGGGCAGAAGGACATCCGCGTGAACGCCGTTTCCGCCGGGCCCGTCCGCACGCTCGCGGCCCGCTCGATCGCCGGGTTCCCGACGATGGAGGCGATCGTGGAGGAGCGCTCCCCGCTCCATCGCCACATCGAGGCCTCGGACGTCGCCGGAGCCTCCGCGTACCTGCTGAGCGACGATGCCAGGAACGTCACGGGCACGACGCTGTACGTGGACAGCGGGTACCACGCGATGGGCATGTAGCCCGCCCCCTCGAACCTTCGCGCCACGTGACTTTCGGCCGGCCCGCAGGGTGACGCGTCAGCGACGCGGCGTGGGCGGCGCGAGGTCGTGGTTTCGGCGCATGTAGCGATCGAACTGGGGCACGGTGAAGTTCCCCCGTCCGTGGCCCGTCGTGTAGATCAGCCCCTTGTCGATCAGGCGCGCGCGCGTCGGGCCGAGCTGATCGGAGCTGCGGTGCATGATCGCGGCGACCTCTCCGGCGGTGTTCTCTCCCGGCCCGAGCTCCGCCATCGCGCGCAGGTACTGGAGCTCGAGCTCGGTCGTGCGCTCGGCGCGAACCCGGAAGAAGGACTCGTCGAGCTTCGCCTCGACGTTCCGCTGCGCTGCTTCGGCGACGCGGCTGCTGATCGGCGCGTTCTCCGGGGCGAGGTCCCAGACGATCTTGCCGTACTCCTGGATGAAGTACGGGTAGCCCTCGGTGTAGTCGACGATCACGTCGATCGCCGCCGGCTCGAAGTGGACGCCGAGGTCGGACGCGGGCTCGGCGAGGGCCGCCTCGGCCTGCGGCGGAGAGAGCCGGCCGATCCGCGGGAACTTGAACAGCCGCTCGGCGTACGATTTCGCCTCGCCGGCGAGTCGGGGGAGCTGGGGGAGGCCGGCGCCGACGAGGGTGATCGGAAGCTGCCGCTGAACCGTCCGGTGGAGCCCGGCGATGAGCGCCTCGAACTCGTTTGCCCGGAGGAACTGCACCTCGTCGACGAGGAAGGCGATTCCCGTCTCGCGCTCCTGCGCCGCTTCGCCGAGCGCGACGAGGAGATCGGTGAGATCGTCGCCGAGGTTGCCGCTGTCAGCGGTTCCCTCGACGGGATCGACGTCGATGCCCGCGGTGATCGAGCCGTCGGATGCGACGGTGAACGAGAACGACTTGAGCACGCCGGCGGCGCGGCGGAGCTTGTCCGTCCAGGTGCTCTTCGGCGCGACCTGGAAGAGCGCGCGGCGAACCATGCCGCCGAGGCGCGGCCCGAACGCCTCGTTCTTCGCGATCTCGGCAGAGACCGTGATCCAGCCGCTCGCGCGTGCGCGGCTCTCGAACGCCCCGAGGAGGACGGTCTTCCCGACTCCTCGCAGGCCCGTCACGAGCATCGACTGCTCCGCGTAACCGCGTCGGAGTCGCTCGAGCAGGATCTCGAACCCCTCGAGCTCCGCGTCACGGCCCACGAGTGCGGGCGGCGGTGCACCCGCATTCGGTGTATAGGGGTTCAACCGTGGGTCGATCGTCCGACCTTATCAGATTTATCGTCTATTGATAAATCACGGCAACTTTAGCCCGAATCGATAAAGGCGGCTAAAGTCGAAAAAGACCCTTCCTTCCGGGGCGGCGGCGTCACGCCGTTGCCGCGGCGGCGAGCACGTCGACGGCAGCGCCATGGTCGAGCCGATCCGTGTTGATCACGAGGTCGTAGTGCACCGGCATCTCCTCGTCGACCCCGTAGAACGTCTTGAGGTAGGCGGCCCGCTGCTTGTCCGACTCCTTCAGCCGTTTCGCGGCGGTCTTCTCGTCGATCCCGTCACGTTCGCTCACCCGCTGCACGCGCAGCTCGAGCGGCGCCGTGACGAAGACGCGCATCACGCCGTCGCGGTTCGCGAGCGGGTACGACGCGGCGTGCGCGACGATCACCGCGTTTCCCTCGTCGGCGACCGTGGCGATTGCGTCGCGGATCAGGTCGCGCAGGGTCTCCGTCTTCTCGATCCGGCCGAAGTCGACCTCGATCTGGCGGCCCGCGCTCCGTGACTCGGCGAGCGCGACAGCCTCCGGGTAGATCCCCTTGGCCCGCGCGGCTTCGACGAGGATGCCCTCGTCGACGTGGCGGAAGCCGAGCCGCTCGCCGAGCGAGCGCCCGATCTCCTCGCCGCCGGCGCCCGTCGTGTGGGAGATGCAGATCACCGTGGACGGCATCGGCGGATCGTAGTACACGTCGTCGGGCGGAATCGAGTGGCGATCAGGCGACGCGCTCGTGTGTCCACCAGGCGGCGAAGGCGACGAGCGCCAGCGCGATCCCGCCGAACATCCCGGTCTCGATCAGCTGGATCGGCCAGAAATGACTCGCGGGCTGGAAGACGGTGTGGGTGAACCCTTCCCCCCGGCGGGCGACGCAGTTCGGGATGATCGCCTTGGCATGTCCCCCGAATGAGCCGATGCAGGGGCCGATCGGCGACGGGATCGCATGGCCGAGCTTGTCGCTCGGCCACTCGCTCAGCACCCACGCGCGGCCCAGCCCGGCGGGCTCCGGTCCGGCGCTGCTCCAGGTGGCGGAGACGGGGGTGACGAGGCGCTGGCGGAGCCACGTGTCGACGAACACCCGCGTGACGATGTACAGCCCGAAGCCGACGAGTAGCGCCGGGACTGCCCGCCGCCACAGGATGCCGATTGCGAGCACCAGCCCGAGCGCGAAGAGCGTGTAGCCGAAGACGACGATCCCCTCCGAGTCGAAGACGCTCGTGTCCATCCGCCCTTCGAGCCGCGTGAACGGCGTCCGCCACCAGGTGACGAGGAGGGTGAACGCGAGCGAGAAGAGGATCGAACCGCAGAGCGCGATGGCGAGCTTGCCGACCACCCACCGACCGCGCGTGATGCTCTGCGTCCATGCGAGCCGGTAGGTGCCGTTCTCGATCTCCAGCACGAACGGCGCCGCGAGCAGGACACCGACGAGGCCGGGAAGGAGCGTGAGCCACGAGGTCAGCGCCCCGATCGCCGCGAATCGCGACATGAAGGAACGGATCGACGCGCCGCAGGCGAAGGACGTGGTGTCGCCAAGGCACGACGACAGGTTGTCGTGGTGGTAGGCGGAGGTCATCTGAAGGCCCGTGGGAACGAGGAGCACGGCGAGCAGGATCAGGATCCCGGCGGCCACGAGCGTTTCCGTTCGCTGCTGGCGCAAGCCCACCCAGATCATGGCGACACCCGGATCACAGCGACACCCGGATTCACCGGGACACCGCCTCTTGCTCGAGGGGGTGCCGTGGGGCAATCGTCCCGTAGCCCAGGTAGGCGAGGACGATCTCCTCGAGGTCGAGCTCGTGGAGCTGCCAGCAGGAGTCGTAGACATGGCCGTCGGCGCGGACGAGGAGCGTCGTCTGCCGCTCGGTGTGGCTCTCGCGGATCACGTCGTGGACGCGAGCGACCGCGGCGGCATCGTTGCGCGGGCCCGTGAGCAGGCGATGGGCGGCCACGATCTCATCGATCGAGCCGACGAGCTGCGTCCGCGCCCGAGAGAGGATCACGAGGTGGTCGCACACGCGTTCGAGGTCGGCGACGATGTGCGAGGAGAGAATCACCGTCATCCCCGTCTCCGCCACCGCTTCCATCACCGACTGCAGGAACTCGCGGCGCGCGAGCGGATCGAGCGAGGCGACCGGCTCGTCCAGGAGGAGCAACTCGGGGCGCTTCGCGAGCGCGAGCGTCAGCGCGACCTGGGCCTGCTGGCCGCCTGAGAGGCTGCCCACCTTCTGCCGGAGCGGAAGGCCGATGTGATCGATCCGCGCCCGGGCTCCCTCGCCGTCCCACGTCGGATTCAGTCTGCGCCCGAGCTCGAGGGTCTCGCGGACGGAGAAGCCGGCGTACAGCGGATGCTCCTGCGCCACGAACCCGACGCGCGGCAGCATCGCGCCGGCCTCCTCGCGCGGCAGGTGACCGAGGACGCGGACGGTGCCCTCGGACGGCCGTGCGAGCCCGATGGCGAGTTGCAGCAGCGTCGTCTTGCCGGCGCCGTTCGGGCCGACGAGGGCGGTGACCGAGCCCGTCGGGATCTCGAGGTCGCAGTCGCGGAGAGCCCATTGCGAGCCGTAGCGCTTGCCGAGCCCGGTGGCCTCGAGGGCGAGGGAGCCCGTCAGGCCGGCCTCTCCGGGCACGGCTGCTCCAGGCGCGGCTGCTCCAGGCAGGGCCGCTCGAAGCAGGGGACAGTCACCGTCACAGAAGTGCAACGGCGGCTCGTTCGGTCGGGCTGTTCTCCCTGCAAATGACCAATGCTCGACGAGCCGAGAACGGGGACAGTCACCGTGCCGTAAACGTCACGAGCCGGTGCGAGCGCGCTCACGCGACCCTCATCGCGGCCGGTGGCCGGACGATGTCCGCGAACACGCTCGCCAGCGCGTCGTCGTCGAGGCCGGCGGCGCGCGCCCGGCCGACCCATCGCCGGAGCGAGGCCCGCAGCTCGTCGATGCCGTCGGGCGGCGGGGCGGCCGGCGCCTCCGAGACGAACGTGCCGATCCCGCGGCGACCCTCGACGAGCCCCTCGCGATCGAGCTCGCGGTAGGCCTTGAGGACCGTGTTCGGATTGATCGCGAGCCCGCCCACGACGTCCTTCACCGTCGGGAGCTGGTCGCCGGCACGGAGGATCCCGAGCCGGACGGCCTGTCTGACCTGCTGGACGAGCTGGAGATACGTGGGGACGCCCGAGCGGGCATCGAGGTGGAACTCGATCACCGGATAGCCGCTTTCAGCACAGGCAACCTGCTTTCACCACAGGATATCGCTTTCACTAGAGGACTAGATAAATCATATATCTACCGCGACCACCCTGTTGTTGTCAAGTCCGGCGGACGAAGGTCACACCCGAGCTGGAAGTCGCGCGGTACGTTATGCGTGACATAGAGCGAACTTCGAGGAGGACTGAGCGCGATGGCTGTGCAGATCAACCAGGTGGCCCCTGATTTCGAGGCCGAGACGACGGAAGGGCCGATCCACTTCCACGAATGGATCGGCGACGGCTGGGCCGTGTTGTTCTCGCATCCGCGCGACTTCACCCCCGTCTGCACGACCGAGCTCGGCTACATGGCGAAGATCAAGCCGGAGTTCGACAAGCGCGGCGTGAAGATCATCGGGCTCTCGGTCGATCCGGTCGACAACCACGAGAAGTGGGCCGACGACATCGAGGAGACGCAGGGCGCGCGGCCGAACTACCCGATGATCGGAGACTCGGACTTCAACGTGTCGAAGCTGTACGGCATGCTCGCCCCTGACGTCGAGGGAGAGGCGACCGCGCGCAC
>DASZLW010000404.1:0-3870 GCA_035552175.1 Gaiellaceae bacterium
CGACGACGAGTTGCGGCAGGTCGACGGGAACGGCGTGGTCGACGACGAGCGCCGCCGCACCGCGCTCGGCGGCCGCCGGGGCGAGATCGTGGCCGTCGGCCGTGCGCCCGCGGACGCAGAAGAAAAGCGCGCCGGGCGCGACCGTCCGGGTGTCGTAGGCGAGGTCGGCGATCTCGATGGACGCCGGCCCGGCCACCGCGCCGCGTGACGCGACGCCCGCGACCTCGCTCGGCCCGAGCGCCACGATGAAGCGCTCCAGGTTCATCGCGCGACGAGTCTACCCAGCCCCCGCGCCGTCTCCGGACAGTGTCCGAGCGGGCCACGAGTGTCCGGCGAAGACACGGGGACAGTCACCATCACAAAAGTGTCACGAAACGGAGCGAAACCCGTGCTCGAACCGCTCTTCCCCTGCAAACGCGGCGGGTCGGTTCGGCCGTGTCCGGGGACAGTCACCGTGCCGTAAACGTCACGGATCGAGGGACGCGCGTGTTTTCAGGGCAGGCCGGCCGCGATCAGGCGGGTTTGCGGCGCTCGAGGAACACCACGTCGCGCCACACGCCGAGGTGCTCGCCGAGTCGCTCGCGCATACCGACGACGCGGAACCCGACCCGCTCGTGCAACGCGAGGCTTGCCGCGTTCTCGGGAAAGATCCCCGTCTGGATCGTCCAGATGCCGGCGGCCTCGGCCTGCCGGATGAGCTCCTCCATCAGCTCCCGGCCCGCGCCCTGCCCGCGCGCCCGCCCGGCGACGTAGACGGAGCTCTCGACCACGCCCGCGTACACGCACCGGCCCGAGACGGGCGAGGCTGCAGCCCATCCGACGACGTCGCCGCCGCGGTCGCGAGCGACCAACCGGAGGTCCTGCCGATGTCCGCTGTCCCACGACTCCCACGCCGGTACCTCCGTTTCGAAGGTGGCGTTCCCGGTGGCGATCCCCTCCGCGTAGATGCTTGCAACCGCGTTCCAGTGCTCGGCAAGCATCGGCGCGATCTCCATCGCCCGACGATACTCCCGCGCCTGCGCTACCCGGCGGAGAGAGCGGTCCGGTCGGCCGTCTTCGGCGCGTCCGGCGGCACCTCGAGGTACTGCAGGTCGAACTTGGCGATCGAGGCGAACGCGGGTGCAGCGACGACGCCGCCGTAGATCGAGCCGCGGGGGTCGTCGACCTTGACGAGCACCACGAGGCGGGGGTGCGACGCCGGAACCATCCCGACGAACGACGCCGTGTAGTCGGTCGTCGAGTAGCCGTGCCGTGTCGGCACCTGGCCGGTGCCCGTCTTGCCCGCGACCGTGTAGCCGGGGATCTTGGCCTCGTTCCCTGTCGCGCCGGGGTCGTTCACGACGCCGCCGAGCATCGCCTTGACCTCGCGATCGACCGACGACGACATGAGTCGCTTGTGAGACCAGCGCTCGGGCGCGCGACCGCCGACACGCTCGACGAGGTGCGGCTGGATCCAGACGCCGTTGTTCGCCACGGCTGCGTACACCGAGGCCATCTGGATCGGCGTGACGGCGATGCCCTGTCCGATCGGAACGTTGCCGATCGTCGTGTCGCTCCACTCGTCGAGTGGCAGCACGAACCCCGGACTCTCGCCGGGGAAGTCGATGTTCGTCGTCGAGCCGAACCCGAACTTCTTGACCCACGCCTGCAGGCGTGTCGATCCGAGCTCCTTCGCGATCGTCACGGCGCCGACGTTCGAGGAGTAGGCGAGCACCTGCGCCACCGAATAGTTCACGGTCGGCCGCGGCTCGGCGTCGTGCACGTTGCACTGCGCGCAACTGCCGTACTGCAGCTGGTAGGGGAGCGTGAAGCGCGTGGAGGGCTTGACGAGCTTGTCCGAGAGCGCCCCCGTGATCGTGACGAGCTTGAACGTCGAGCCGGGCTCGTAGGTGTCGGTGACCGCCCGGTTGCGAAGCAGCGCCGTCGCGTACCGCGCCACGTTCGAGGTGTTGTTCGCGTTGTATCCCGGGGTCTGCGCCATCGCGAGCACCTCCCCGGTCGCGGGATCGATCACGACGGCGGACGCATCCTTGGCGCCCCACTTGGAGACAGTCTGCGCGAGCACCTTCTCGGCCTGCGCCTGGATCGTGTGATCGAGCGTCATGAAGACGCTCGCGCCCTCCTGAACGGCCCGAGAGCTGATGACGTCGATCGGACGCCCCGTCGGATCGCGCACGATCGTCTGCTTCCCGGGACGTCCGGTGAGCTTGTGGTTGTACTCGAGCTCGATCCCGCCAAGCCCGTTCTCGTCGACCCCTGCGAACCCGAGCACCTGCGCCGCGACTGTCCCCTGCGGGTAGGTCCGGTACTCCTCGGGGTAGGAGAGGACGCCCTCGAAGCCCTTCTTCAGGAAGAGCGCGGCGCGCGCCGGATCGGCGAAACGCTTCACGTAGACGAACTGGCTCTTCTTGTTGACGAGCTCCGGATAGAGCTGGTTCGCGTTGACGCCGAGGATCGCGTGCGCCGCAACGGCGATCGCGCGGGCGTTGTGCACCTGCTGCGGATCGGCGTAGATCGTCGTCTTCTGCTCGCCGATCGCGAGCTGCACGCCGGTCCGGTCGAAGATCGTCCCGCGGCCGGCGGGGATTGCCTGCGTCACCTCGTGCTGGCTCTTCGCGAGGCTCTGCAGATGCGCGGCCTCGACCGTCTGGAGCCAGAACGCGCGCGCGAACATCGCGGCGAAGAGCAGCGTGAAAACGACGAGCAGAAGCCGGATCCGCCGGTTCGACTGCTTATCGAGCCTCGAGGCGGCCACGGCTCACCGCTTTCCGAGGTTGATGTAGCCGATCGACGAGGGATCGGCCTCGACGAGCCCGTCGCGGGCGTGCGCAAGCGACTGGATCTTCCCCGAGGCGAGCGCTGCCGAGAGCTGCGAGGCGAGCGCGGCGTTCTCCGCCTTGAGCTTCGTGCGCTCCTGGGTGGCGCTGTCGAGGCGGAGGTTCAGGCGCAGCACGGCGAGGTTCACGAACACGATCCCCGCGAGCAGGACGCCCCCGATGAAGATCACGACGATCCCGACCCTCGAGCGGACGCGTTTCTGCGTCCGCGTCCTCGAACCCGCCGGGGCTCTCGACGTCGACCGCCTGGTCGCCGGATCGCTCGGCGCCGGACGGGTCGTCGTCGGGCGCCTCCGCGGCGCGGTCTCGGCCGGGCGCTGCCTCCTCCGGGCGGGTGCCTCGACGGCTGCTGCGGACCGGCTAGGCATCGTCTCCCGCCTTGATCGCGACCCGGAGGCGGGCCGACTGGGAACGCGGGTTGCGGGCGATCTCGGCCGCGGACGGCCGGATCGCCCGCCGGGGAATGGCGCGGAGCGTCGGCGTCGAGCCGCACGCGCAGACCGGGAAGTCGGGGGGGCAGGTGCACCCGTGCTCGCCGTCGCGCAGGAATCGCTTGACGATCCTGTCCTCGAGCGAGTGGAAGGAGATCACCGCGAGGCGACCGTGCGGGCGCAGCATCTCGAGCGCCGCCGGAAGGGCGCGCTCGAGCGCGCCGAGCTCGTCGTTGACCTCGATCCGGAGGGCCTGGAAGACACGCTTCGCCGGATGCCCCTCGCCGAATCGAGCCGGCGCCGGGATCGACTGCTTGATGATCTCGACGAGGTCGCCGGTCCGCTCGAACGGCTGCTTCGACCGGCGTCGCACGATCGCGCGCGTGATCTGCCGCGCGTACCGCTCCTCGCCGTACCTGCGGAAGATGTCCGCGAGCTCCCATTCGCCGCTCTCGTTCACGATCTGGGCAGCGGTCAGGTCGGCCGAGGGGTCCATGCGCATGTCGAGCGGCGCGTCGGCGGCGTACGAGAACCCGCGCTCGGGCCGGTCGAGCTGCATCGACGAGACGCCGAGGTCGAGCAGGATGGCGTCGGCGCGCACG
>DASZLW010000405.1:0-1523 GCA_035552175.1 Gaiellaceae bacterium
TTGTAGCGCGTGACCCGCTCCGCCATGTGCGGCGACGTCTTCTTGAGGTAGCCGACGATGCGCTTGTGCGTACGGTCGTGGTCGACGAGCAGCCGCTCGAAGTCGCCGGTGAAGAGGTCGCGCACGACGCGCAGCGGCAGCTCGGCCTCCTGGTAGACGAGCGACGGCGCCTTGGCGTCCTTGGCCTGCGCCTCGATCGCCTTCCAGAGGCGCTGCAGGAAGTCGAGGTCGCGCTCGATGTCCTCGGCGCTCGCGCCCTCGGCCGCCGTGCGGACGATCACGCCGCCCGTCTTCGGCGCGTGCTCCTTGAGGATCGCCTTGAGGCGATTGCGCTCCTCGTCCTCGAGCCGCCGCGAGACGCCGAGGCCCTCGCCGTGCGGGACGTAGACGACGAAGCGACCGGGCAGCGAGATCTCGGTGGTGAGCCGCGCGCCCTTCGTCTTCATCGGGTCCTTGACCGCCTGGACGAGGATCGTCTCGCCGCGCTGGATCAGGTCCTGGATCTTGCGGGCGCCCTTTCGGCCTTCGAGCTCGGGGCCGACGATCTCGTCGACGTAGAGGAAGCCGTTCTTCTCGAGGCCGATCTCGACGAACGCCGCCTCCATGCCCGGAAGCACGTTGTCGACGGTGCCGAGATAGATGTTGCCGGCGATCGACCGGCGCTCGGGCCGCTCGAGGTAGACCTCGGCGACCTTGTCGTCCTCGAGGACGGCGACGCGCTTCTCGCCTGCGTCGACCGAGATGAGGAGCTCGCGCTTGGCCTTCGGGAGCGGCGCGCGGCGCGGCGGGGTGCGGCGGCGGCTCGAGGCCTGCGAGCGCGACGACGACCGCCGTTCCGACGTCTTCTTCTCCCGCTCGGGCTTCTCGGCGGCGGGCTTCGCGGGGCTGTCCCCGTTCGTCTCGCCTCCAGCCGCGGCGGAGCCGGTCTTGCGGCGGTTGCGGCCGCCGCGCGTTCCGCGTCTCCGCTTCCGTGCGGCCGTCGCGGTACCGGTGTCTTCCCCGTCGACCTCAGGCTCTTCGGCCTGGGCCTCGACGGTCACTGCATCGTCAGCTGTGGGTGCTGCCGGTGCGCGCTCCTCGCGCGCTTGATCCTCCGGCGACCTGCGCCGGAACCATGGAAGTGGCAAAGGGTCTCTCCTGGGTTGCGCGTCCGCGCAGCCACGCATGGAGCGGGCGCGCGTCGCGGATGGATGGGAAAAGCCTTGGCATAGGCCTGCCCGAAGGGTATCAGGGGACTAGCAGGAGCTTTGCGGAGGTCAGGCGGCTTCGGTTGCGGGACGCAGCTTGCCCCGCCGGGCGCGGATCGCGCGCAGCCTCTGCGAGAGCCGGGCCCAGGCCCACGGCTCGACCTCCACGTAGCGGAGGGCCGACTGCCCGCGCGTCGCGTCGAGGTACTCGAACCAGGCATCCGCCTCCTCGATCAAGAGCAGCTCGTACGCTTCCTGGTGTCCGGTCAGAGCCATGCGGGCGTCACCTCCATCTCGTTGGAGAGAGCCTAGGACCCGGGCCGGACGGACCAGGAA
>DASZLW010000406.1:0-1899 GCA_035552175.1 Gaiellaceae bacterium
GGCGGGTCTCGATTTCGCGCCGACGAACTCGGCCACGACCTCCCCGTGCCGGAACGCCTTCACTGCTGGGATCCCGGCGACGTCGAAACGCCGCGCAAGCTCCTTGTTCGCGTCGACATCGACCTTCACGAGCGTGACGTCTCGCTCCTCCGCGGCGGCCTCGAGCACGGGTGTGAGCCGCAGGCACGGCTTGCACCAGGACGCCCAGAAGTCGACGAGCACCGGCCCCGCGGCCGACCGCTCGATCACCTCGGTCTCGAATGTCTGCTCGGTGACGTCCATGCTCCACTCAACGTCGGAGAACCCGCCCTCGTTCCCGGCCGCGGCCCGACTTTCCCTCGCGCCAACCTCCATTGCCCTGCCCGTGAGGCCATGCCTCCCGGGCCTTGTCCTATCGGCCCGAATCGCGGGCGCCCCCACTTGGGGGAGAAGATCCCCGACTGGAACGCTAGCCGGAACGGGCGCCGAGAGTGTGACGCGTTCGTATCGGTTCGTCCACAGATCTCGAGTCGGCCTTCGCTCGTCGGGCGGGAGGCGCGGGCGCCGGAACCGGTTACGCCGGGCGCTTCTCGGCGACCGTCTCGAGCCGCTCGCGGATCTCGGCAGTGTCGGCGCCGAGGTCGTCGAGCCGGGGAAGCTCGGCAAGCGACTCGAGACCGAACACACGCTCGAAGAGCGGCGTCGTCAGGTAGCGAACGGCTCCGAACTCCGCGTCGCGCCCCGATTCCGCGAGCAAGCCCCGCTCCACGAGCCCGGCGACAGCCGCGTCGGCGTTCACGCCGCGGATGCGCGTGATCTCCGGCCGCGTCGACGGGCCGAGGTAGGCGACGATCGCGAGCGTCTCGAGCGCCGCCGGGGAGAGACCCCGCTCGACGGGGCGTTCGAAGAGGCGGGCGCAGGCCGCGGCCGCGGCGCGCGAAGCCCGGAAGGCATAGCCTCCGGCGACCCGTTCGAGCACGATCCCGCTGCGCCCCTCGCGGTAACGCTCGGCGAGCAGCTCGAGCGCGTCGGCGACGCGCTCCGTGTCGTCACCGGTCGCGTCGGCGATCTCCGCCTCCGCGAGCGGCATCGAGGCGATCACGAGCAGCGCCTCGATCGTGCGTGCGAGCTCCTCGACCGGGTTCGTCGAGACTAGGCGGAGTGCGCGGTCCATGTGAAACTCCTTTCTTCCGCTGAGCGGGAGATCCTGATCGGGGCGAATGCGGCGGACTGCGAGATGTCGAGCTCGCGCTGGCGAGCGAGCTCGAGGAGCGCGAGGAACGCAACGGCGACCTCCACACGCGAGAAGCCGTCGACCTCCTGGTCGAAGTCGAGCTTCGAGCGGCGGCGAAGAAGCGAGCGCCATCGCTCGACGAACTGGGTGACGGGCGGGAACTCGAGCGCCATGTGCGTGGTCGAGGGTGCCGCCGGCTCGACGGAGAGCGCGCGGAGCGCGGCGGCGAGCTTCTCGGGCTTCTGCGCTGCGAGCACGGGCCGGGGCGGCACGGGCGCGAGCGGCGCGGGCCCGAGCCGGAAGAACCGATCGCGCGAGTCGGCGAGCCGCCCGGCGAGCCACGCAGCTCCTTCCTTCGCGCGGCGGTACTCGGCGAGGCGTCGCGCCAGCTCCTCCGCTGCTTCCTCCGGCTCGAGCTCGGCGAGCTCGGCGTCCTCCTCGGGAAAGAGGCCGCGCGCCTTCAGCTCGAGGAGCGCGGAGATGAGCACGAGGAACTCGCCGCAAGCGTCGAGATCGAGCCGGTCGCGATCGGCGAGATGCTCCACGAAGGCGATCACGATCTCTGCGAGGTCGACCTCGCAGAGCGGAAGCTCGTCGCGCAGGACGAGCGTCAGGAGAAGGTCGAACGGGCCCTCGAAGGCGTCGAGATCGAGGTCGAGCTCGCCGACGAGTGGCGTTGCCCCCAT
>DASZLW010000407.1:0-2518 GCA_035552175.1 Gaiellaceae bacterium
GCCGACGTGGCCGAGCGAGTCGAAGAAGACGAGATCGCCCGGCTGAAGCTGGTCGTAGGGCACCGAGTCGCCGTAGCCGAACTGCGCGTACGACGAATGGGGGAGAGAGATCCCGAGCCGCGCGAACGAGTACATGACGAGCCCCGAGCAGTCGAACCCGGACGGCGTCGATCCGCCCCAGACGTACGGGACGCCGAGGTAGGACATCGCGATCGAGACGACCGAGCTTCCGACCGAGGAGCTCGGAACGACCGTCGCGCCCTCGGGTGTCGAGGCGGTCGCGCCGACGACCGTGTCGTCGACCGACTGCGCCTGCGCGGCCTGTGCCGCCGCAACCTGCGCCTGGGCGGCCTCGAGGGCCTGCAGCCGGCGCGCGGCCTCCTGAGCCTCGAGCGTGGAGATCTCGCCCTCGATCTGCGAGTGGAGGCTCTGGCTCTGGGCGATCTCGTTGGCGACCTGATCGCGAGCCGCATGCCGTTCGGCGATGAGACGCCTCGCATAGCCCGAGTCCTTCCGGAGCTGATGGGCATGCCGCTGCACCGACGACTTGAAGCTGTAGACCTGGCGGATCACCTTCGTGTCGAGCCCCGAGAGCCTCGACGAGTCGTCGATCCGGGTGAGCAGGTCGCTGACGCTCGTTGCGCCGAGGATCATGTCGAGGGTCGAGGTCTGCTGGGAGGTGTAGAGCGTCTGCACCCGCTGGATGATCAGCTTCTCGCCCTGGGCCAGGTTCGCCTTCGCGACCGCGAGCTCGCGCCGGTTCACCTTCTGCCAGTACTGCACCTGCTTCAGACGCAGATCTGCGAGGTTGATCCTCTCGTCGTCTGCGGCGAGGCTCTCGTTCAGCGAGAGGATCTTGTCGTAGACCTGCTGGGCCTCGGCCTGCTTCTCGCCGATCGGGCCCGTTCCGAGCGCGGGTCCAGACGCAGCCAGGCCCACGGTGAAGAGGGAGAGAAGCAGCGCGGCGCGGCAACGCCATCCGACGGACCCCGTTTGAGAACGAGACCGGCCCTGTGCAAGGTTCCGGCACGTCACAGGCCGAGCAAGGTAGCAGGGTTGCCCGTCGGACACAAACTCAAACGCGGGAATCTCCCTGCAAAGAGGGCAAAGCCCTGCCCGCACGCTCGCCGTCGAAGACCGATGGCGCTACGCTTCGACGGTGATCTTCCGCGACGCCATGCGGCCCGGGGCGGCGGCTGCCGCGCTCGTCGCAGCGCTCGTCGTGCTCCTCGCCTGCGCGCCCCTCGCGGAGGGCCGGAGTGCCGCGAATCCCTCGATGAACCTGAACTTCTCCGCGAACGGGACGATCACGCTGACGCTGCCCGACGGGACCGCCGTCGGGACGACGAGCGGAGCGCCGACGGTGATCCCGGCCGGGTACTACGCCGTCGTCGTGCTCGGGCCCGGCGGCTGCGTGCAGCTCCCTCTCTTCGACCTCAAGGGGCCGGGCGAGAACATCGTCGACGACATGAGCGGCGGCGAGGTGACGAGTGAGACCTACCAGGCCTACTTCGCTCCGAACTCGACCTACACGTGGCGGACGGACAATGTGAATCCCGGCACCGTCTACACGTTCACGACCACCTCGACCGTGCTCGGCTCGCCGGTTCACGGCACCGCGGCCGCCTCGGGCGCCGGCGCGCCGAAGCCGGTCTCGCAGGACATCGTCGGCTCCGCGGTCGCCGGATCTGCGGTGGCCGGATCTGCGGTGGCGCCGTTCCGCGGCACCCTGACGGGAACGGTGAGCGCGGGAGGGCGGCTCGGCCTCGTCTTCGACGGCAAGGCTGTAAAGACGCTGAAGGCGGGGCGCTACCGGCTCCGGGTCACCGACTCGAGCCCCTCGGACGGATTCATGCTCGGAAAGACGGCCCACGCCGCACAGACGCTGACGGCCGCCAGGTACGTCGGGACCCGCTCGATCTCGATCACCCTCACGGCGGGCAAGTGGCAGATCGCTCCGGCGCCGCACGGCAAGCCGCTTTCGATCGTCGTCAGCGCGATCGCGTAGCGGTCCCCGTCTGATACTTCCCACACTGACTATTGCCTCTGCCCTGGGCGGCGAGTAGCTTTGACGTGCCGGCTCGGAGACCAAATGTAGGTGTGTCGTGGTCGGGCACCCGGGCAGGCTTCTGCGAAACCGACTGCGGGAAACGATGCAAGCGCAGTGGTCCGCCCCCCACGCCGCTGCGACGTTCTCTATCTGGAGGCACGAATGGCGAATAGCATCAAGATCAAGGTGAACGGGCTCACGCACGGCGTGAGCGCGAGCCTCGATACGCCTCTCCTGTACGTCCTGCACAACGAGCTCCACCTGCATGGCCCGCGGTTTGGTTGCGGCCTCGCGCAGTGTGGCGCCTGCTCGGTGTTGCTGGACGGAAAGGAGATCCGCTCGTGCGTCACGCCTGTGGCGGCGGTGAGCGGGAAGACGATCACGACGCTCGAGGGCCTGCCGGCTCTGTATGCCGCTCAGCGGGGTACGACGGCTGCGGCTCCGGCGTTGCATCCGTTGCAGCAGGCG
>DASZLW010000408.1:0-6408 GCA_035552175.1 Gaiellaceae bacterium
GGGCGAGCTCGACCCCCGGAACGAACGCTTCCCGCGAGGTGGTGTCGTGCCGGATCGTGAGCGTCTCTCCTCGGCCGCCGAGCAGCACCTCCTGGTGGGCGACGAGGCCGGGGAGCCGCACGGAGTGGATCGGCACGTCGCCCTCCATCGCCGCGGCCGTCGCGATCGCCGTGCCGGACGGCGAGTCGACCTTCGTCTCGTGGTGCAGCTCGATGATCTCCGCCGCGCTCAGGTACCGCGACGCCTCCCGGGCGAAGCGCATCATCAGCACGGCGCCGAGCGCGAAGTTCGGCGCATAGAACACGGCCACGTCCGCCTCACGGGCCGCTTCCTCGACATCGGCGGCATCCCACCCGCTCGTTCCGACGATGCACGGGACCCCCGCCGCGACCGAGCGCAGGATGTTCGCGACGACGACCCCGGGAGCGGTGAAGTCGACCATGGCGTCCGCTTCGCTCTCGGTGGCAACGAGCGTGTGACCCGATTCGGCGAGCGCGGGCCCGAGAATGGCGCCCACCTTCCCCGTCGCGGGCGAAGGCGGCGCGTGTCCGTTCAGCAGGATCTTCACGCGGCGTGCGCGAGCGCCGGCGTCACCCGCTCGAGCGCCTCGAGGAACTTCTCCTCGCTGGGCCCGATGCCCGCTGCCGAGAGCCGCGCGGGGGCGAGCAGCTCTGCCGCCAGGGAGCTCACGTCGGCTGCCTCGACCGCCTCGATCTCGGCGATCACGCGGTCGAGGGAGAGGATCTCGGTGTCCGTGATCAGCGACTTCCCGATCCGGGTCATCCGCGCGGACGTGGACTCCATCCCGAGGAGCAGCCGGCCCTTGATGTTCTCCTTCGCGCGGGTGAGCTCGCGAGCCGGGACGTTGCCGCCGGCGATGTCCGCGATCTGCTCGGACGCGATCGCGAGCGCCTCCGCCAGGTTGTCCTCGCGCGTGCCGACGTAGATCCCGACTTGCCCCGTGTCGGCGTACTGCGAGACGAAGCTGTAGACCGAGTAGGCCATGCCGCGCTTCTCCCGGATCTCCTGGAAGAGCCGCGAGGATGCGGACCCGCCGAGGATCGCGTCGAGGATCGAGGCGGCGAAGCGGCGCTGGTCCGAACGCGAGACGCCGGTCGCTGCGAGGCAGACGTGGTACTGCTCGGTGTCCTTCCGCTGGAAGCGCCGCGTCGGCTTGGGCGGCTTCGTGAGGAGCGGACGGACGCGGGGCTTTCCGGGATCCGAGTCGGCGCGGTTGTCGACGGCGCGCTGGACGAGCGCGACGAGCTGGTCGTGGTCGACGGCGCCGGCACCCGCGACCACGATGTTCGCAGGGCTGTAGTAGGCGTGGTGATAGGTCCGGAGTGCGCGCCGCGACACGGACGAGATCACCTCGGCGGTCCCGATCACGGGCCGTCCGAGCGCGTGCGAGCCGAAGACGGCTTCGCCGATCAGGTCGTGCACGAGATCCTGGGGGGTGTCGTCGTACATGGCAATCTCCTCGAGGACGACCTCGCGTTCGGCGTCCAGGTCGTCGAAGAGGGGTGAGAAGACCATGTCCCCCATCACGTCCATCGCCGTCTCGACGTGATGCTCGGGGACGCGCGAGTACACCATCGTGTGTTCGCGGGAGGTCGCGGCGTTCAGCTCGCCGCCGAGCTCGTCGAAGATCTCGGCGATCTCGAGCGCCGTGTAGTGCGAGGAGCCCTTGAACAGCAGGTGCTCGATGAAGTGGGAGATCCCGGCTTTCGAGTCGGTCTCGTCCCGGGAGCCGGCTCCGATCCAGTAGCCGATCGCCGCGGAACGCACGTGTGGGAGCCGTTCGGAGATGACGCGTTCCCCCGAGTCGAGCTGGGTCTGGATCCATTCCTCCACGGCGTGATCGTACGCTGCTCGCGGGTCAGGTCGCGCCGTCGTCGGCGACGAGCGCTGGGCGCGTCGACGGGTGCTGCACCCGCGCCTCGCGGAACGAGACGAGGCGGCCCTGCCGTTCGTCCCAGAGCTTCACGCGAACGCAGCGGACCGCGTCCCAGAGGGTGAGCGTCGGGACGCCGCCGAACTCGCCCGTCTCGTCGTGCGCGGCCTGGAGGTTGTAGTTCGGGATCCGCGCACTCAGGTGATGGACGTGATGGAGGCCGATGTTGCCCGTGAAGAACTGCAGGACTCTCGGGAGCACGAGATGCGAGCTCCCTGCGAGGGCTGCCTGGTCGTAGTCCCAGTTCTCGTTCGTCTGCCAGTAGGCGTCCTCGAACTGGTGCTGGACGTAGAAGAGCCAGATCCCGGCCGAGCCCATGAGCAGGAGGGGGACGAACTCGACGAGCAGGAGGCCTTCGAGCCCGATCAGCGACCACAGCCCCACTCCGACGGCCGCGAGGGCGAGATCGGTGCCGAGGACGCTCCGCCGGATCCGCGCGGGCGCGAACGGGCTCACGAGTCTCGGCCCGACGAGAACGACCCAGAGCGGCCCGAGCCCGAACATCACGAACGGGTTCCGGAAGAGCCGGTAGCCGAGCCTCGCCCACCACGCGCTCGAGCGGTACTCCTCGACGGTGAGCGTCCGCACGTCCCCCACCCCGCGCCGGTCGAGATCGCCCGACGTCGCGTGATGGACCGCGTGCTCGTGCCGCCAGCAGCCGAACGGGAACCAGAGCAGGACTCCGATGGCGCCGCCGACCATCGCGTTCGCGCGCTTCGACCGGAAGAACGAGGCGTGCGCGCAGTCGTGGAAGACGATGAACGTCCTGATCAGGAATCCGGCCGCCGGGATGGACAGCGCGACGACGAGGACGACGGACACCCGGAGCGCGAAGCACATCGCCACGACGAGCCCGAGGTACGGCACGACCGAGGTCGCGAGGTCGACGAGGCTGCGACGGAGCGACGATGTCGCGTACGGCGCCAGCGTCTTCCGCCAGGCCCTGTCGCTGTCGGTGGCCGGAAGGGCGCTCAAGCCGGAAGGGGTTCGATCGTCGAGGAGAGCGGCATGGAGTAGTGGCTGCAGCGCGAAGATGCCGGGAGACGCATCCTCCGAAGGTCGCTCTGCGCAAGGAATCGTAGCGGCACCGGGCGTGATGCTCGGGCTGCATCGCAGATCCGCCGCCGCGGCGTGCCCCACTTCGTGTGGAATACGGCGCATGGCCTACCTCCCTGCACACAACAGGTACGCGGACATGCTCTACAACCGGTGCGGTCGCAGCGGGCTGAAGCTCCCCGCGATCTCGCTCGGGCTCTGGCAGAACTTCGGGGGCGAGCGTCCGCTCGAGACGAGCCGCGCGATCCTCAGGCGGGCGTTCGATCTCGGGATCACGCACATCGATCTCGCGAACAACTACGGCCCGCCGTACGGCTCGGCCGAGGAGGTCTTCGGCGAGGCGATGCGGCGTGACCTCCGGCCCTACCGCGACGAGCTCGTGATCTCGACGAAGGCGGGATACGACATGTGGCCCGGCCCCTACGGCGAGTGGGGCTCGCGCAAGTACCTTCTCGCGAGCCTCGACCAGAGCCTCGCGCGCATGGGTCTCGAGTACGTCGACATCTTCTACTCGCACCGCTTCGACCCGGAGACGCCGCTCGAGGAGACGATGGGTGCGCTCGCGACCGCGGTTCAGCAGGGAAAGGCCCTCTATGCAGGCATCTCGTCCTACTCGGCGGCGAACACGAGCGAGGCCGCCGCGATCCTGCGCGGCCTCGGGGTTCCACTCCTCATCCACCAGCCGTCCTACTCGCTGCTCAACCGGTGGATCGAGCCCGAGCTCCTCGATGTGCTCGGGAACGAGGGGATCGGCTGCATCTGCTTCTCGCCGCTCGCGCAGGGCCTCCTGACCGACCGCTACCTCGAGGGGATCCCGGAAGGCTCGCGGGCCAGTCAGGGCGGGTCGCTCTCGTCCGAGCAGCTCGGCGAGGAGACGATGACGAAGGTGCGGGCGCTGAACGAGGTCGCGGCCGGACGCGGGCAGACTCTCGCCCAACTCGCGCTCGCCTGGACGCTGCGAGACCGCCGGATGACCTCGACGCTGATCGGCGCGAGCAGCGTCGGGCAGCTCGAGGCGAACGTCGGCGCGCTCCGGAAGCTGGAGTTCACGCCGGCAGAGCTCGAGGAGATCGACCGCCACGCCACGGAGAGCGGGATCGACCTCTGGGCGAGCTCCAGCCGGAACTGACCGCGCCCTCGTCCTCCATCCGTCCCCGATCTTTGCGAACATACGTTCGTGCCGGGAGAGGCCACGATCCTCCACGCCGACGCGGACTCGTTCTTCGCCTCGGTCGAACAGCGCGACGATCCGCGCCTTCGCGGGCGGCCCGTGATCGTCGGGGGCGGGGTCGTGCTCGCCGCGAGCTACGAGGCGAAGGCGTTCGGCGTCCGGACCGCGATGGGTGGGCGTGCGGCACTCCGCCTCTGCCCCCGCGCCGTGGTCGTGCCACCGCGCATGGCCGCCTACACCGAGGCGAGCAAGGCGCTCTACGCCGTGTTCGAGGACACGACGCCGCTCGTCGAAGGGCTCTCCATCGACGAGGCGTTCCTCGACGTGCGCGGAATGGAGCGCATTGCCGGGACGCCTGTCGAGATCGCAGCGCGGCTCCGGGTCGCGGTTCGGGAACGGGTCGGGCTGCCGGTGACCGTCGGGATCGCTCGGACGAAATTCCTCGCCAAGGTCGCGAGCGCGGTCGGGAAGCCCGACGGGCTCCTTCTCGTCGCCCCCGACGGCGAGCCCGCCTTCCTGCATCCGCTGCCGATCGAGCGGATCTGGGGCGTGGGGCCGGTGACGGCGAGGAAGCTCCGCGACCGCGGCATCGCGACGGTCGGCGAGCTCGCCTGCGTCCCGGCGCCCGCTCTCGAGGCGATGCTCGGCCGGAGCACCGGCGGCCACCTCCACGCCCTCGCGAACCTGCGAGATCCGCGTCACGTCCAGGAGAGGCCACGGCGGCGGTCGATCGGCTCGCAGCATGCGCGCAGCCGTTCGTGGGCCTCACCTCACGAGATCGACGCCGATCTCGTGGCCCTCGTCGAGCGCGTGATGCGCCGTGTGAGGGCTGCCCATCGGGTCGGGCGCACCGTCGTGCTCCGGTTCCGGTTCGACGATTTCTCGCGCGCCACGCGTTCGCACACCCTCGCGCACCCGACCGCGCGGACGCAGACCGTGCTCGACACGTGCCGCTCGTTGCTCGCGGAGGCCGGACCGACGATCGCCGCGCGCGGCCTGACGCTGATCGGCGTCTCGCTGACGAACCTCGGCGACGACCTCCCGTTCCAGTTGCGGCTTCCGATCGACCGCGACGGAGATGCGATGCTCGACGAGGCAATAGACGAGATCCGCGACCGGTTCGGCACGAGCGCCGTGACGCGGGCTCTGCTCCTCGGTCGGCCGCCCGATCTCGAGATGCCGTTGCTCTCGGACTGATCAGTCGATCGCGCGACGGTAGAAGCCGCGCACGCCGACCGCGAGGAGCACGACGAGGCTCGCGGCCACGACGAGGATGCAGACCCAGGGGCGGATATGGGGGACGGCCGGATTGAGCGCGGCCCGCATTCCCTCGCTGACGTAGGTCATCGGGTTCGCCGCCGTCACGATCTGGAACCAGCGCAGGCGAGCGAGGCTCGGCCACGGGTACTGGCTGCAGCCCGTGAAGAGGAGCGGCGTGAAGACGAGCGAGAAGACGATGTTGATGCGGTTCGGCTTCACGAGGGTTCCGAGCACGAGCCCGAGCGCCGCGCCGAGGATCGAGCCGAGGAGGACGATCACGACGAACAGCGGCGCCCCGCTCCAGCGCCACGGCACGTGCCCGAGCACGCCGATGCCGATCGGGATCATCACCGCGGTCGCGATCAACGAACGGCCTGCGGCGAAGATCACCTTCTCCGCGGCCACGAGCCCGGTGGACATCGGCGCGAGGAGGCGGTCCTCGATCTCCTTCGTCCAGCCGAACTCGATCACGAGCGGGAAGGCGAGGGTCTGCATGCTCGTCACGACCGCGGTGAGGGCGAGGAGCCCCGGGAAGAGGAGGTCGGAGTAGCCGGGGCGTGTATAGCCGAGGCTTCCGAGCACCTTCCCGAACACGAAGAGCAGGAAGAACGGCTGCAGGATCACCTGCGCGAGGAACACCGGGAACTCGCTCCACGTGACGTAGGTGTCCCGCTGCAGCACGGCCAGGAACACCTTCGCCTGGCTCGGCACCTGCTGGCTTTGCACCTGCGCGACCGCCGCGCTCATCGGAGCGCGCGCCCCGTGAGGTCGATGAAGACGTCCTCGAGCGTCGGGATCCCGAGCTTGACGCCCGTCAGCTGGAGGCCCAGCGCGTCGAGGGCCGCCGCCGCGGGCGCGACGAGGAGCGGGGCGTCGCCGGAGACGTAGAGCCGCACGCGCAGCTCGCCGGGTTGACCGTCCTCGCCGGCGCCGACGCGCTCGGCGCGTTCCACCTCGGCGAGCGCGC
>DASZLW010000409.1:0-5616 GCA_035552175.1 Gaiellaceae bacterium
GGCCTCGACATCGGCCCCGCGTCGCGGGACCTGTTCGCGGCGAAGCTGGCGGACGCCAGGACGGTGTTCTGGAACGGGCCGATGGGCGTGTTCGAGTGGCCGCGGTTCGCCGAGGGCACCTTCGCGGTTGCCCGGGCGGTCGCGGCGTCCGACGGCTTCACCGTCGTCGGCGGCGGCGACTCCGTGCGCGCGATCGAGGAGGCGGGGCTCGACGAGCACGTCACCTGGGTCTCGACCGGCGGAGGGGCCGCACTCGAACTGCTCGAGGGCAAGGATCTCCCCGGCGTCGCCGCGATCCCGTCCGCATGATCCGCGGATGCTGATCGCCGGGAACTGGAAGATGTTCAAGGGGCCGGCGGAGGCCGGCGCCTTCTGCCGTGCGCTCCGCGACGCCGACCTGGGATCGGTCGACGTCGTCGTCTGCCCGCCGTTCGTCTCGCTCGGCGAGGCCGTTCAGGTGCTCGCCGGAACGGAGATCGGCGTCGCCGCGCAGAACGTCCACTGGGCGGACGACGGCGCATTCACGGGCGAGATCTCGGCTCCGATGCTGCGTGAGCTCGGCGTCTACGGCGCGATCGTAGGTCATTCCGAGCGTCGCCAGTTCTTCGGTGAGACCGACGAGACCGTCGTCCGCCGGATCACCGCGGCGATCGGCCACGGGCTGCACGTGATCGCCTGCGTCGGCGAGACGGAGGCCGAGCGCGAGGCGGGGCAGACGGAGGCGGTGCTGCGCCGGCAGGTCGGCGCGATTGCCGAGGGCATCTCCGAGAGCGAGGAGCTCGTGATCGCCTACGAGCCCGTCTGGGCGATCGGCACGGGCAAGACGGCGACGCCCGGGATGGCGCAGGAGGCTCATGCGATCGTCAAGTCGATCCTCGACGTTCCGGTGCTCTACGGAGGCTCGGTGAAGCCGGAGAACGCCGGCGAGCTCGCCGCGCAGCCGGATGTCGACGGTGCGCTCGTCGGCGGCGCTTCCCTCGACGTGGAATCGTTCGCGACGATTTGCCGCGAAGCGTCCCACTCGTAGTCCTCGTCATCGCCGACGGCTGGGGCTGCGCCCCGCCCGGGCCCGGCAACGCCGTCGCCCTCGCCGCGACCCCCGTGCTCGACCGGCTGTGCGCCCGCTACCCGCACGCGACCCTCGCCGCCTCGGGCGAGGCGGCCGGGCTGCCGCCGGGGCAGATGGGGAACTCGGAGGTCGGCCACCTGACGATCGGCTCGGGCCGGCGGCTCTACCAGGATCTCCGGCGGATCGACAACGCCGTCGCCGACGGGACGCTCGTGAAGAACCACGCGCTCCTCGCGGCCTTCGGGCGCGGGCGGCGGACGCACCTGATCGGGCTCGTCTCGCAGGGCGGCGTCCACTCGCACATCGAGCATCTGCGCGCACTCCTGGCAGCGGCTCCGGAGGACACCTGGGTTCACGCGTTCACGGACGGGCGCGACGTCTCCCCGCACGCGGCGATCGACGACCTGGCCACGCTGCCGCAGGAGAGGATCGCGACGGTCGTCGGCCGCTACTACGCGATGGATCGCGACAACCGCACCGAGCGCACCGCGCGGGCGCTCGAGGGGCTGATGTCGGGCAGGGGCACGAGTGCTCGTAGCGTGCTGGAAGAAGTGCAAAAAAGCTACGACGCCGGGATCAGCGACGAGTTCATCGAGCCGATCGTGGTCGAGGGAGCTCCGAGGATCGAGCCCGGCGACACGGTGGTCTTCTTCAACTTCCGCCCGGACCGGGCTCGCCAGCTCTCACGGGCCCTGCTCGAAGCCGGCGTCGACCTGACGACGATGACGAGCTACGGATCGGACGTCGACTCCCACGTCATGTTCGGCGAGCAGCTCGTCGAGGGGACGCTGGCCGAAACACTCTCGAGGGCCGATGTCCGCCAGCTCCACGCCGCCGAGACCGAGAAGTACGCGCACGTCACCTACTTCTTCAACGGTGGCGTCGAGCAGCCCTGGCCCGGAGAGGAGCGCATCCTCGTCCCGAGCCCGCGCGATGTCGCAAGCTATGACCTGGCCCCGCAGATGTCCGCCGACGAGCTCGCGACGCGCTTCTGCGACGAGATCGGCGAGGGCTTCGGCTTCGGGCTCGTGAACTTCGCCAACCCGGACATGGTCGGCCATACGGGCGTGATCCCGGCCGTCGTCGAGGCGGTCGAGACCGCCGACCGGTGCGTCGGGTGGGTGGTCGACCGCGTCACGGGTCTCGGCGGCGTCTGTTTGGTCACCGCCGATCATGGAAATGCCGAGAGGATGTTGGAGCCCGACGGCTCCCCGCACACGGCGCACACGACGAACCGGGTGCCCCTCGTGATCACGGCCGACGCGGACGTCTTCGACGGTCGGCTTCGCGAGGATGGAGAGCTCGCGGACCTTGCGCCGACGGTGCTCCACCTGATGGGATTAGAGGAGTCGCCGGGAATGAGTGGTAAGGATTTGTTCAAACACCCGTGAGGGTGAGGTTCGAGCAGGATTTTCCGCGCTAACGTGACTTCGTTGCCTCTCCCACAACCCGAACCCGAGCTCCTGCGCCGAGCTCAGCAGGGCGACCAGCACGCATTCACGGCGATCGTGCGGATGTACGAGACGCCGGTGCACAACTACGTCCTGCGCCTGACCGGCGATCGAACCCTCGCCGAGGATCTGACGCAGGAGGTCTTCGTGCGGGTGCTGAACGGCCTGCCGCGGTTCTCGCTCCGGTGCAAGTTCACGACGTGGCTCTTCCAGATCACGAAGAACCGCGTCCTCGACGAGCTGCGGGCGCGCGAGCGCCGGCCGCAGACCGCGATGAGCTACGAGGACATGCCGGCGATGGAGAGCTACGACCAGCCGGCCGAGCGGATCGAGGCGATCGACGCGATCTGGCGGGCGGTTCAGGATCTGAACCCGGATCTGAAGATGGCGCTGCTCCTGCGCGACGTCGTCGGGCTCCCGTACAACGAGATCGCCGATGCGCTCGAGATCACGCTTGCCACCGTCAAGTGGCGGATCTTCAAGGCGCGCGAAGAGGTGCAGCTCACCCTCGTGCGCGAGGGGATCACGCCGGGCCAGGAGCCCTCGGCGGCGCCCGAGCCCGCGCCGGGCGAGATCCTCGCCTGAAGCGCCTTCGGTTTCGGCCGTCCAGGCGGTCGACGCACGGGAATGGCCCGGCTACTGCCCGTGGCCGAGCCGGACCGCCAGGCCTTCGGGAAGCCCGGCGGCACGGATCTCCGCCTGCGTGCGATCGACGGGGTACTCGGTGCGGCGGAACCACGCGCAGCCGGCGGCGAAGTCGACCATCAGCCACGCGGCCCTCGGGTCGCCGCCGCGCGGCTGCCCGACGGAGCCGGGGTTGAGGAGCCACCGCGAGGCCTTGAGGTCGATCTCGTCGCCGCCGCGGGCGAGGCCGCCCGAGAGGTTGTCCCCGTCGTAGGCGATCGAGAGTGCGACGTGGCTGTGTCCGACCATCACGAGCGGCGCGCGCACCATGTCCATGCTCGCCCGCGCGCCGTCCTCGCTCAGCACGTAGTCCCACACCGGGTCGACGGGGCTGCCGTGGAAGAGCGCCGCACCGTTTCGCGTGCCCGCAGGCGCCAGCGGTGCGAGGAAGCTGCGCGCCTCGGGGCTGAGCACGGTCTGTGTCCAGCGCACGGCCGCGGCCGCATCGCCGTTGAAGTCGTCGACCGGCAGCGCGCCGATGACGGCCAGGTCGTGGTTCCCGGCGAGACACAGCTGCGCGTGCTCCGAGACGGCATCGCAGCAGAGATTCGGCTCGGGCCCGTACCCGACGACATCGCCGAGGCACCAGACCTCGTCGGGCGCCTCCGACAGCACCTCCGCGAGGACCGCCTCGAGAGCGTGATAGTTCCCGTGGATGTCTGAGAGGACCGCTACCCGCATGAAGTTGCCCGCGCGGGCGAGAACGCTATACCGCGCGGACGGCGGAAGCCAGTGCACGCGTCCGTGAGCCCGGTGGGTGATCCGGGGGACGGCTCGGCGTCCGTCGGCGGCGACACGCCGCCGGGTCGTGGTTGCGGACAGGTGCGCTAGAGGTGTCGCGTGCGTCCCGCCGCCGGGTGGCCCTGTCGATCGTCGGAGCGCTCGTCCTCGTCGGAGGCGGCACGCTCGGTTTCCACCGGCTCCTCCACGAGGCGTGGCACGACGCGTTCTACCGGACCGCGGTCACCGTGACGCTCACCGGGCTCGACTCCTCGCCCCGCGGGCCGGGTGCCGAATACCTCACCATCGCACTGGCCCTCGGGGGCGTGGCAATCTTCGGCTACCTCGCAGCGCAGGCTGTCGAGTCGATCGCGCGTGAGATCACGGGCGACGCACGGAAGGACAAGCGACGGCGACGGATGATCGACAAGCTCGAAGACCACTTCATCATCTGCGGCTACGGCCGTGTGGGGCGGCGCGCGGCCGAGGAGCTCGAGGCGTCCGGCCGGCCGTACGTCGTCCTCGACAACGGCCCGGAGGCGATCGAGGCCGCCCGCCGGAACGGCGTCCTCTACATCGAGGGCAGCGGCCACGACGACGAGTCGCTCCAGAGCGCGGGCGTCGGGCGGGCGCGCGGCCTGCTCGCCTCAGCCGACTCCGACGCGGAGAACCTCTACATCACGCTCTCCGCGCGCTCCCTCGGCTCGAACCTGATGATCGTCGCCCGCGCCTCGACGCGCGAGGCCGAGGGCAAGCTGCTCCTTGCCGGCGCGAATCGGGTCGTCCAGCCCTACGCGTCCGCCGGGACGGAGATGGCGAAGCTGGCGTTCAAGCCCCAGGTGGCGGCGTTTCTCGAGCTGGTCTCGAGCCATGCGGGCCCCGATCTGCGCTTCGAGGAGCTCGAGGTGACCGACGACTGCCCGGTCGAGGGCCGCACGATCCGCGAGCTCCGCATCCGCAGCACGACCGGTGCGGTGGTCATCGCCCTCCGCAAGCCCGACGGCACCTTCGACGTCACCCCGAGCCCCGATGTCGCGATCGAGGCCGGCGACGTCCTGATCGCGATCGGCACCGAGCCCGAGCTGAAGGCGCTCGAAGAGCTGTTCGCCACGGGTGCCGGTGGAACCTAGCGTCCTCGCTCGCCTCGAGGCGGCGCTCGGCGAGCTCGCGGGCACGGAGGTCGTCCTCGAGCGGCCGAAGGATCCAGCGCACGGCGACTACGCGACGAACGTCGCGCTCCAGGCCGCCCGCACGATCGGACGCTCGCCGCGCGATCTCGCCGAGGAGCTTGCCGCGAAAGCGGTCGAGATCGAGGGAGTCGCGGCGGCCGAGGTCGCCGGGCCCGGATTCCTCAACCTCCGCGTCACCGACGCGTTCATCGGCGAGGCGCTCGCCGAGATCGATCGCGGCTACGGCGGCGGCTGGGCCGAGCCACGCGAGAAGATCCAGGTCGAGATGGTGTCGGCGAACCCGACGGGCCCGATCACCGTCGCCTCCGCCCGGAACGGCGCGCTCGGCGACAGCCTCGCCCGGATGCTCGAGTTCGCGGGCCACGAGGTCGAGCGGGAGTACTACTACAACGACGCCGGCGCGCAGATGGACCGGTTCCGGAGCTCGGTCGACGCGCTCCGCGAGGGACGCGAGATTCCGGACGACGGCTATAAGGGTGCGTACATCGCCGATCTTGCCGCC
>DASZLW010000410.1:0-3688 GCA_035552175.1 Gaiellaceae bacterium
CGGCTGGAGCCATTCGGCGATCAACCTCGGCCGGGTGAGCCCGATCGAAGCCAACGAGCAGGGAATCGACGCCCGGCTCAGGAGGGTGCTGCCCCTCGTCGAGCTTCGCGCGCCGTTCGTGCTCTCCCGCGAGGAGCTCGAAGCCGGCGACCGCGGCGCCGAGGACGTCGACTTCGGCCCGCTCGACGAGGCCGCCCGGCACCTCGCCTGCACCGAGAACATCGCGGTGTTCCAGGGCTGGGAAGCCGCCCACATCACGGGGATCATCGAAGCGAGCCCGCACGCGTCGCTGGCGCATGGAGGTGAGCCCGATACGTTCCCGGCCCTCGTCGCGACCGGCGTCGAGCGGCTCCTCCGGGTAGGCATCGGCGGGCCCTACGGGCTCGCGCTCGGAGCTGAGATGTGGAGCGAGGTCGTCGAGGCGTCGGAGCACGGCGGCTACCCGCTCCTGCGCCACCTCGAGCAGATCACCGGCGGCCCGACCGTCTGGACGCCGGGCCTCGACCAGGCAGTCCTCCTCAGCCTGCGCGGCGGAGACTTCCTGTTCGACTCCGGGCAGGACATCAGCGTCGGCTACCAGAGCCACGACGACAGGAACGTCGAGCTCTACCTCGAAGAGACGTTCTCGTTCAGGGCCGCCACTCCCGAGGCTGCGATCAGCCTCAGCAGGAGCGGCGGCACCGCGCCGGCAAAACGCTCCCGGACGAAAACCCGGTAGCCCCTTCGGGCCCGAGCTCGAGAGAGCGGGCGCGGGGTCGTGCGTGGCTCGGTGAACGGCCGCCCGAGATCCGAGCCGCTTTACGTTCGCCGTCGTCTCCCTCTCGGTCTCCTGTCCGATTCTTTCCAGCGTCCTTACGAGGCCTGGGTATTACGGGGACATGACCATTTTCACCCACACCAGATTTCCTCTCGGCGCAATCGCCCTCGCGGTTGCCGCCTCCCTTCTTGCCGTGGCTGTTGCGCGGGCCGCCTCGCCGCCTTCGGTCGCGACGGGGTCGCCGAGCTCGGTCTCGACGACAGCCGCGCGCCTGAACGGCTCCGTCAACCCGCACGGCCGGTCGACGACCTGGTACTTCGACTTCGGGACGACGACGGGTTACGGAACGAAGACGGCCGCGAAGGATGCGGGGTCGGGATCCAGGTCAGTCTCCGTCTCGATGGCGATCTCCGGTCTCTCTCCCTCCACCACCTACCACTATCGCCTGGTCGGTTCGAACGGAGCAGGCACGACTCTCGGCGCTGACAGGACGCTGACGACCGCGGGCCCGCCGGCAGTCGTGACGGGGAGCCCGCAGAGTGTCTCCACGACCACCGTCACCTTGACCGGTACGGTCGATCCGCGCGGCCGCTCGACGAACTGGGACTTCGAGTACGGGACGACGACCTCGTATGGCTCGAAGACGCCGTCGCAGAACGCCGGGTCGGCGTTCGGTGCCGTTTCGGTGGGCGATGGCCTCGCAGGCCTCGCGCCGGGAACGACCTACCACTACCGGCTCGTTGCCTCGAGCAGCGGCGGGGGAGCGGCGGGCTCGGATGCGACCTTCACCACCACCCCGGCGGTCACCCTCACGCAGAAGGTGTTCAGGGTGATCGCGGGCAAGTACGTGACGCTCTCGGGCACGGTCTCCGGTGCCGGAGCGGGCGTGCCCGTTGCCGTGAACGCCCAGCCGTTCGGCGCCGCGTCCCCGACCGTGATCGCGACGGTCTCGACCGGCGGCAACGGCACCTGGACGTATCCGGCTCAGCCGCGCATCGGAACGACGTACACCGCGACCGCGAACGGCGGCACGAGTGCGTCGGTCACGATCGGCGTCCAGCCGGCCCTCTCGTTCGAGCGGATCACCCGGGCTCGGCTGGCGACACGCGTCACGGGCGCGACCGGATTCTCCGGGAGGTTCGTGAAGCTCCAGCGTCTGGTCGGCGACCGCTGGGTCACGGTGAAGCAGGAGCGGCTGAACGGGAACTCGGGCGCGGTCTTCGCGGCAAGCCTTCTTCCGAAAGGCCGGTCGACGATCAGGATCGCCCTGAGCGTGAACCAGGCGGGGCCGGGCTACCTCGGCGGGCTCAGCCGCAGGCTCACCTACAACCGCTCGTGATCGGTGTGCTCAGGCCGCGCTGGCACGCCGCTCCCAGCGGTCGTTCCAGCCCTCGCGGGTGAGTCCCGAGATCAGCGCCCGCCGCAGCGGCCGGCCGTCGCGAGAGCGGCCGAGGATGTTGACGCGGAAGAGGTGTTCGCCGATCGGCACCTCGATCGCCGTCTCGCCCGGCGCGAGCGTCGATGTGTCGAGAACGACGTAGCTCGCGCGAGGATCCGGACGCTGGCTGAAACGGACCTCCCACTCGACGACGGCCGGAACCGGATCCCAGGAGAGCGTCAGCCGGTCGGCGTCCGCGCCTCGCCGCACGTCCATGTTCCCGGTGATCGTCGGCCGGCTCCGCAGGAGGGACCGGGACGAAAGCACCGGGCGCGCGGGCGCCGCGGGCGCGCGGCCCTGGTCGGGTTCACGGGTGAGAAGCCTGCGAGCGCGGAAGACGGTGGCGACCGCGGCGAGCTTCTTCAGCGCCTCGCCCTCGCTCTTCTCGATCTCCGGCCCGCGGGCGACCCGGCGCGTCGAGAGCTCGTGTTTCGTCGCCGCCCGCAGGCGCTTCTCGAGGTCGTCGAGCGGCGGCTCGCGGCCGGCGGCGACCTGGGCGCGCGCCTCGTCGACGACTGTCGTGTACGCACGATCGAGCGCGGTGAGGGCCTCACCGATCCCTGCACGATCCCGATGCTCCGACGCGCCCACCATCCCAGGATGGCGAAAGTCGCTCGTGCCCGCGCGGATAGCCGCTCCGTAAGCGAAATCCTCGTTACCATAGACCTGAAGTAAAGGTAGAGGTTTCGCCCGATGCCCGGCTTCGAGCGACAACGACTACCCTTCGACCGTGCTTCGCGTCTTCGTAGGACTCGCCTCGCTCGTCGGGGCACTCTCCCTCGCCGCCCCCGCACTCACCTCCCCCGCTGCCACGATCAAGGGCCAGGGCTGGCTGCCGCACCAGCGCGGAGTCGACTGGACGTACTCGTGGAAGGACAGCACCTACAGCCCGACGGCGACCAAGGAGAAGGTGACCCTGTCGACTGCCTCCGGCTCGGCCTTCACCCTCGCCTGGACGAGCGCGAATCTCGGGAATCCGACGACGGCCGTCTCCGGCGACGGCACAGTCTCGTTCCAGGAGACCGACTCCGGGCTCATCAACACGAACTGGTCGAGCAGCCCCCCGCCGACGGCCTTCCCGGTGCTCTGCGAACAGGCGACGTCGTGCGGGAACAGCCTCGCGAGCTTCTACTACAACGTGATCTGGGGCTCGCGGCAGCCGACCCTCGCCGAGCCGCTCCTCGGAGGGACGTCGTGGACGACGACGGGGGGCGCCCAGAACGACGTCGGCGGGACGTCGGTGTATCTCGGGACCCAGTCGATCTCCGTCCCGGCGTTCAGCCGTCCGGTCCGCGCCGCGGAGATCCGCACCCAGCTGAGTCAGGTCGGGGCGATCGGCGATCCCTACGGAAGCGGTGTCCGCACCGTCTGGTGGGTCTACGGCGTCGGTCCGGTGAAGATGGTGTACCGGCACGCGGGCGGGGCGAACGCGCCCGTCACGAGCGGCGAGCTGCTCTCGACCGATCTGGTGCCGCAGGCGCCGCCGCCCGACG
>DASZLW010000411.1:0-15276 GCA_035552175.1 Gaiellaceae bacterium
GCTCTCCCCTCCCGCGCGGCGTGCGATCGGGAGCGCGCCGGCTCACTGGCTGCAGCCGGTGGGCTGTGCCTTGTCGACCCGGAGCGCCGTCGTCGGGGTGCCTCCCGGCACCACGAACGTCACGTTGACGACGGCCGGGTCGGTCGTGCTCGGATTCTTGACGATGAACGTGCTGGCCCCGGTCTCGTAGAACGACTGGCCGGCAGTGAACGTCTGCACGGAGCAATCGGTTGCGTAGCGGATGACCGTCCCGGACACGACCGTCGAGGTGAGGTAGCCAGGATGGCTGTGCCAGCCGGACGCCGCGCCGGGTGCGAACGTCGCCTGCTGGTTGACGATCTCGGGCTGGTTCAAAAGCCCGATCGGAACCATCCCGAACTTCGCGGAGACCAGCGGGTGCAGGTTCATCCAGAGGCCGAGGTTGGTCACCCCGGCGGCGCGAAGCCGCATCAGGAACTCGGGCAGTTGGTCGGTCGAGTACTTCCTGTCCCCCCAGGTCACTCCGTTCGCCTCGGCGGTGAGACCGGTGTTGAAGGCCAGATCGGCCTGCATCGCCCCGACCGAGAGGATGGTCGAGGATTGGCCCTGACTCGGCGTTGCGAACGCGACGGAACTCCAGGTCGCCGCGGTGCCCAGCAGGAGAATGACGATCAACCGCTTCATGGATCCTCCGATCGATAGACGTTGGAGCCCGTTTCGTCCGCGGCTGCGGTCGGCGTTGCCTCTTCTTCGGAAACCTCGCGAAGCGTGTCGGGCGCCCCTCGATGCGTCCAGGAGGCCACCACCCGCTTTCGGCCGAGGCTTGCCTCCCGTTCGGGGAGCGGATTTCGCCTACGCTGAGCCATCCCACCGCAGCCACAACCGCCTCCCGTTCGCGCTTGAGCCCCGCCGACGAGCAGATCGACGCGCGTGTCCGGCTCCTGGCTGCGTCAGACGGCGAGCTGCGCCGGATCGAGCGTGCGCTCCACGACGGCGTCCAGCAGGACCTGGTGGCCATGTCGGTACGTCTGCAGCTGGCTCGGCGACTTGCGGTAACCGACCTTCCGGCGGCTCTTGCCCTGCTCGCCGAGATCGAGAACGACGTGCGGGAGGCGCTGGACAGCGTCCGGGCCCTCGCGAATGAGGCCTACCCGTCGTTGCTGGAGGCGCGGGGGCTGCCCGAAGCTCTACGGTCAGCCGCCTCCGCGGCAAACGCCAACGCAGCCGTCGATGCGATCGGCGTCGGCCGCTACCCCGCGCAGATCGAGGCTTCGGCCTACTTCTTCTGCCGTGCTGCGCTCGCGGCGGCAGGGACCGGAGCCACGGTCGCGATCCAGATCCGCGAGGAGCGCGGCGAGCTCGGCGTTGTCCTCGAGTGGAAGGCAGGCGGCCTCGACGGCGACGCGCTCGGATCGGCGCGCGACCGGATCGCGGCACTCGGAGGCACGGTCGAAATCGGCGCCTCCGGAGACGCGACACGGATCGCCGCAACCCTGCCGCTCGTCTAGCCGCCCTCGGCGAGATAGAGGATGACGGCCTTGACGCGCTTGTGCACGGACGTCTCGAACCCGATCCCGAGCTTCTGGAAAACCGCGTGGATCACGTTCTCGACCGATCGCTCGGTGAGGAAGAGCGTCTGGGCAATCGCCGCGTTGTTCTTTCCCTCGGCCATCTCCCGGAGGACGTCCTGCTCGCGGACGGTCAACGCATGGAGCGGCGAGGCCTCGACTCGCCCTCTCTCGGCCACGAGGCTCTCGACGACCTTCGGGTCGATCACGGAGCCGCCGCTTGCGACCGCGCGGATGGCGCCGACGAGCTGGGCCAGGTCGGCGACGCGCTCCTTGAGCAGGTAACCGCGCCCCGCTGTGCCGGCCTCGAACAGCGCCAGGGCGTAGCGCGGGTCCGTGTACTGGCTGAGGACGACGACGCCGACGTGCGGGTGCGTCTCACGAAGTCGAGTCGCGGCCTGGATCCCTTCGTCCACGCCCGACGGAGGCATGCGGATATCGGTCACGACGACATCGGGCGCGGTTTCGTTCACAGCGGCGAGCAGCGATCCGAGATCGCCGCAGACCGCCGCGATCTCGATCTCCGGGTCGGTCTCGAGCAGGCTTCGTACTCCCTCGCGGGTGAGGTAGTGGTCGTCTGCGAGCACAACCCTGATCGCCACGAGCCTCGTAGGATGACGCAATGGCCGAGCTCGTGCTGATCGTGGACGACGACGCGCGAAACGCGAAGCTCGCCCGCGACGTTCTCGAGAGCGCCGGACTGCGGACGATGACGGCCACGACCGCGGCCGACGCGATCGTTCTCGCATGCGCTCACCGGCCGGACCTGGTGCTGATGGATCTCCGGCTTCCGGATCTCGACGGCTTCGAGGCCGCGCGGCGACTCGCCGCGGACGAACGCACCGCCGGGGTCAAGGTGGTGGCGCTCAGTGCGCAGCCGGCAAGTGAGGCGAGCGGCTGGGCCGCCGAGGCCGGCTTCGCCGCCTACATCGAAAAGCCGATCGACGTCGCCCTCTTTCCGGATCAGGTGCGGCGGCATTGCTCGCCGGGCCGGACGGAAGGCAGCCCTCTCTCGTAACGGGGTGCAGGCACCCTGGACGCGCTCCCGGCCAGGTGACACGATCGGCGCTCGATCGTCGAGGCGAGAGGAGAAGCGACCTGATGCGGACGCTGTTCATCGGATGCGTGCTCACAGTTGGAGTGACCGTCGTAGCGCTGGCGGGCTGCGGCGGGTCGGGTAAGCCGTCGGCAGCCGAGCTGCAAACGCAGAGGCAGGCGACGCTCTACCAGATCGAGCAGATCGAGAAGACGTTCCACGAAGCCGCGACCACGCACAACGTCAACATGATGATGACGTTGTTCGCGCCGGGAGCGGTCTTCAATCTCGGTACCGAGACCTACACCGGCCTTGCTCAGATCAGGAAGTTCTTCGCGACCAAGAACAAGGCGTTCTTCCCGCAAAACCATTGGGTCGCGGACACGCCGTCGTTCCGGATCAAGACGACCATCAACGGTGACAAGGGGACGCTCTACTTCGAGTGCGACTTCATCGACACGAAGACGAACCGGCTGATGGCGGCGATCGGGGTCGACCATCAGGTACAGAAGATCGACGGCAAGTGGCTGATCGTCGACTCGTCCGCGGCACCGACGTCGCTCACCGTCAAGGCGTGAGCTGATGGCGCAGCCCGAGGCGCTCAGGGGGCAGTACTCCGCCCGCCGCTGGGCGGCGCTCGTCGGCTCGGACAACCGCCTCGTACGCGCGGTGGCCGGTGCGCCGGCGGACGTGCGCACCAAGCTGCTCGTCGCGTTCCTCGGCATCGCCGGCCTCCTCGTGCTCGTCGGAGTGGTCGGGCTTCGCTTCCTCGCGCAAGCGAACGCCCGGGTGGAAGGGCTGGGCACGCTGCAGGCCAGATCGACGACGTACGACGAGCTGCAGACACAGGCGAGCATGCTGCGCCAGTTGCTCGGGTTCCGCAACGGCGGCGATCCCGGCCCGGCCACCGTGACCGGTGCGAAGAGCTCGTTCGGAGGTCGGCGCTGGGCTCTCGTCGACGGGGCGATCCGCTTCGGGCTTTCCGAGCTCGGGCCGTCGACGAGCGAGGCCGACTACAGCTTCGTCCCGCCGGCGGGCGACGAGCGAATGCTCGAGCGCATCAGGCTCGACTATCACCGGTTCGACGATGCGATGACGACAGTCGCGAGCCTCGACGGTGCCGGTGTCACGAGCAAGAGGTCGAGGCCCGCGCTCGGGGAGGCCGTAAACGCCGACCAGGATCTGTTCCTGGCGACAAACGATCTCGCGGAGCGGATCGGCAACGAGACGGACAGCTTGATCGCTGCGAATCGCAGCGCCTACACCTCCTCGCGGAATCTCTTCGTTGCGGTCGGAGCGATCAGCGTCGCGCTGGCGGTCGGCCTCGGGCTCATCCTCTCCTGGTCGCTCATCGGGCCGATTCAGAGCACCGAGTCGCGGCTGAGCGAGATCGCCGCCGGCGATTTCTCGGGCCGCCTCCACGTCCCGAACCGGGACGAGCTCGGCTCGCTTGCTGCCAACGTGAACCGGATGAACGACGAGCTCCGCCGGCTCTACGGGGAGCTCGAGACCGCAAGCCGGCACAAGAGCGAGTTCCTCGCGAACATGTCGCACGAGCTGCGTACGCCGCTCAACGCGATCATCGGCTTCTCGCAGTTGCTGCGGAAGCAGCTGTTCGGCCCGATCAACGCGAAGCAGGACGAGTACCTCGACGACATCCTCTCGTCGGGTCACCACCTGCTGTCTCTGATCAACGACGTGCTCGACCTGTCGAAGGTCGAGGCGGGGCAGGTCCAGCTCGAGCTCGACGTGTTCTCGCTGCGTGAGGCGCTCGAGCGAGGTGTCGTGATGGTGCGCGAACGGGCGACCGGGAACGACGTGAAGCTGTCGGTGGCCATGGAGCCGGAGTTCGACGTGGTGCGCGGTGACGAGCGGCGGATCCGCCAAGTCGTCTTCAACCTGCTCTCGAACGCTGTCAAGTTCACGCCACCGGGCGGCGAGGTCGCGGTGGCAGCCGCCAGGATCGACGGGGAGGTGCAGGTGTCCGTGACAGACAGCGGGCCGGGAATCGCGCTCGAGGATCAGGAGCGGATCTTCGAGGAGTTCCAGCAGACCGAGGCAGGCGTCGAGCACCGGGAGGGGACCGGTCTCGGCCTTGCCCTCTCGAGGCGCCTCGTCGAGCTGCACGGCGGCCGGATCTGGGTCGAGAGCGAGCCGGGACGCGGCAGCCGCTTCGTCTTCGCGCTCCCGGACGGCGAGGTTTCGCATGGCGGGTAAGCGGGTGCTGGTCGTCGAGGACAACGAGCGGAACATGAAGCTCTTCCGCGACGTGCTCCAGGCGAGCGGGTACGCGACGCTCGAGGCCCGGACGGGCGAGGAGGCCGTCGAGCTCGCCGTGTCGGCGCTCCCGGCGCTCGTGCTGATGGACGTGCAGCTTCCGGGTATCGACGGCGTCGAGGCGCTTGCCCGGCTCCGGGCTGACGAGCAGACTGCGTCGATCCCGGTGCTCGCCCTCACGGCGCAGGCCATGCACGGCGATCGCGAATCCTTCCTGGAGGCCGGCTTCGACGGTTACCTCTCGAAGCCGGTGGACCTCGCCGAGCTGCTCCAGGCGGTCGACGAGCACGCTCGTGGCTGAACGGGCCCCCAGGATCCTCGTCGTCGACGACGTCTCGCAGAACGTGCGCTTGCTCGAGGCTGTGCTCGCACCACACGGGTACGACGTCGTCACGGCGACCGACGGGATCTCGGCTCTCGAGGCTGTCGCCGCGGAGCAGCCGGACCTGGTCCTGCTCGACGTGATGATGCCGGGCTTCGACGGGTACACCGTCTGCCGGCGGTTACGCGCCGACGACGCGACGGCGGTGTTGCCGGTGATCATGGTCACCTCGAGCCTGGGCGAGGAGAAGACACGGGCGATCGAGGCCGGTGCCGACGACTTCATCCCGAAGCCGTTCAACCATGAGGAGCTGCTGACACGGGTCCGGTCGCTGTTGCGGATCAAGCGATACCACGACACGATCAAGGCACAAGCGGCGGAGCTCGCCTTGCTGAACCGCACGCTCGAGGACCGCGTCGATCAGCAGGTGATGGAGCTCGGCCGCCTGCGCCGGCTGCGGCGATTCCTCTCGCCCCAGCTCGCCGAGGCGATCGTCTCCTCGGGCGACGAGACGATCCTGCAGAGCCACCGGCGGGAGGTCGCGATGCTCTTCGCCGACCTCCGCGGCTGGACGCGGTTCGTCGACGCGGTCGAACCCGAGGAGCTGATGCGCGTGCTGCGCGAGTTCCACGACGTCGTCGGCCGGCTGGTGAAGAGCTTCGATGCGACGGTGGGCTTCCTCGAGGGCGACGGGGTGCAGCTCTTCTTCAACGACCCGATCGTGATCCCGGATGCGCCGCTTCGCGCAATCCGGCTCGGCTGCAGCCTTCGCGAGGAGATGGCGGAACTGACGCCGCAGTGGCGCAAGCGCGGCTACGACCTCGACTTCGGCGCGGGCATCGCTCTCGGCTACGCGACCTGCGGCGAGGTCGGGTTCGAGGGCCGCTCCGATTACGCCGCGATCGGCGCCGTGACGAACCTGGCATCCCGCCTGGCCGATGAGGCGCGCGGAGGGCAGGTTCTCGTCGATCAGCGCCTTTACGCGGAGGTCGAACACCTTGTCGAGGCGGAGCCTGCGGGTGAGTTCACGCTCAAGGGCTTCCAGCGGCCTGTGGCGGCATACGACGTTCTTGCTGTTCGGGAGCCGCCGGTGGTCGCCGCGGGGTCTCGGGATCTCTCGGAAGCTTCTTGACGGTGCCGGCAAACGGGAGGCAGCGCCCTCGTACGGCGCAAACCCGGGTGGCTTCGGTTCGGAGACGATCGGGAAGCGGCTCCGCGAATCCCCGCGTTTACGTGCGCGAGTGCCGGGAACCCAGAGTGCGTGAAGCGAGACACGACGAAGCACGGCCCTCGCCTCGACGAGGAGCTCAAGGCAGAGGCGCAGTCGATCGTACGCGGCGCTCCCGTCGAGTCCCACGCCGAGGAATGGCGCGAGCAGGAGGGCGCCGCCGACGGAGAGCGCGAGCCGTCGTCGCGCACGCGGCCGAGCAGTTCCGCTCCGGACGGGGTCGCGGAGCGCACCGACATCTCTCGGCACCTGCGGCTCTCGGCGTTCCCGGGAGACCGGGAGACACTCTTGCGCGAGGCGGAGGCGAACCAAGCGCCCGAGAACGTCCTTCACGACCTGCGCCGTCTCCCACCCGACGTCAGCTTCGGCACCGTCCACGAGGTTTGGGCGGCGCTCAGTGGCACGATCGAGACCGTTTTCGGTCGAGTCGCGCCACCACCCGAACGAACGGAGGAGCGGGGCGACTGAGGGACGATCCGGATCTCCGAGCAGGAGATACCGGCAAGTGGAATCGCCGAGCGCTCGGACGGGAGAGCTGATGCGCAGGCCGGGGCAGCCGAGCTTCGCTCACATGACGCAGCAAGACGGAGGAGCAGTCGCGGCGGATCTCACGACCAACCCGGACGCTGCTGAGGATCGGGGGCCTCGGCGGTTGCTTGCGCTGCTGACGTTCGGGGGTTCGGCGTTCGAGGTCCTGGAAGTCGAGACGCGTCAGGCACGCGCGTTTTTAGGGTTCCTGAACCCCGCTCTCATGGTTCTTTGATCCTCGCGCGATGTCATGGAGCTTGCATCGGGTGACGACCGGAAGAGAGGCAGACGACATGACCGACTATTACGATGTGTTTCGCCCCCGGGTCGCCGGCGATCCGGCTCCCACCACCGCCGGGCAGGGCGTCAGGCCCCTGTTCGGTCGCCGCATCGGGCGGCGCGTGCTCGCCCTGTTCATCGCGGCCGGTGCCGCGTTCGTCCTCGTCGTGGCCGCTCTGGGCGCGGTGATCGGCCACGAGCTGTGGTCGGCATCAACCTCGGCTCCCCCAGCGGCCTCCTCCGCGACACCGTCTGCGCCCGGCTCCTTCGGCGACACCGGCTCGGGCTCGGCCGGCTCTGGAACCTTCGGCAACACGGGCTCCTCGAATAACACGGGCTCCTCGAATAACACGGGCTCATTCGGTAACACGGGCTCATTCGGTAACACGGGCGGCGCCGTCGCCGCCGCCGGCTCGTCGTCGGCTGTGCCGGCGGCCGCCACGACGGTGAACGGAGCGCTCGTCGACATCGACTCGAAGCTGGGCTACCAGCAGGCCGCCGGGGCGGGCACCGGGATCGTGATCGGCTCGAACGGTCTCGTTCTCACGAACAACCACGTCGTCGACGGCGCGACGAAGCTCACCGCCACCGACATCGGGAACGGCAAGACGTACGTGGCGAAGGTTCTCGGGTACGACCCCTCACACGACCTGGCGTTGCTCCAGCTCCAGGGCGCCTCCGGGCTGAAGACCGCGAAGCTCGGCGACTCCTCGAAGGCGACTGTCGGGGAGACCGTGATCGGGATCGGCAACGCCGGCGGCCAGGGCGGCAACCCGTCGAGCGCCGCCGGGAAGATCACCGCCCTCAACGCGTCCGTGACCGCGGCCGACGATCTCGGCGGCACGAGCGAGCGCCTTTCCGGGCTTATCCAGACGAACGCCGACATCCAGCCCGGCGATTCGGGCGGAGCGCTCGTCGACGCGACCGGCGCCGTGCTCGGCATCGATACCGCCGGCTCCAGCAACTTCGCGTTCGAGTCCGGCGGCACCGAGGCGTACGCGATCCCGATCGGCCAGGCGATCGCGACCGCGAAGGCGATCGAGTCCAGCCACGCGAGCTCGACGGTGCACATCGGCGAGACTGCCTTCATCGGGATCGGCGTCGCGGCGCAGAGCTCGGGGTACGGCGGCGGCGGCTATGGCTACGGCTACGGCGGATCCGGGAGCATCGGCAGCGGGTCGAGCGTCTCGGGCGCCCTTGTGAGCAACGTGCTCCAGGGTGAGCCCGCCGCCAAGGCCGGACTCGCCGCGGGCGATGTGATCACCTCGCTCGCAGGGCACGCGGTCGATTCACCGACGGAGCTCAGCGCCCTGATGCTTGCCCACCATCCGGGCGATACGGTGGCCCTTCGGTGGACGGACGCGAACGGGCAGTCGCACTCGGCGAGCCTGACGCTCGCGAGCGGCCCTCCGGCCTGATCCAACATCCGGAAGCGGGGCGAGGCGGCTCACGCCGTCTCACTCCGCTTGCCGGGGTGAACGTGCCCTTCGCGTGTTTGCGCCGCGTGTCACGGGATAGGAAGCGCGTGTCGGCGTCGAGGAAGGAGTCGCATGCCAAGGTCTCGGAATGGCCGCGCCGCGAGCGCGAGAGCACCGGTGAGTCCGGACGGGGACGCCGAGTTCGGCGTCCCGAATCAGTCGAGTGAGTTCCTGACGACCGCACAGGGAGTGCGGCTTCCGGATACTGATCATTCGTTGAAGGGCGGTATGCGTGGGCCGTCGTTGATGGACGACTTCCATCTGCGCGAGAAGATCACGCACTTCGATCACGAGCGGATCCCGGAGCGCGTCGTGCATGCCCGGGGCGCCGCGGCGCACGGCGTCTTTCGCGCCTACGGGAATGCCGCCGACGTCACGAGAGCGGGGTTCCTGGGCCGGCGCAACCTCGAGACACCGGTGTTCGTGCGGTTCTCCACCGTGGCCGGGTCGCGGGGCTCTGCGGACACGGTACGCGACGTCCGCGGGTTTGCGGTCAAGTTCTATACGCAGGAGGGAAACTTCGACCTCGTCGGCAACAACATGCCGGTCTTCTTCATCCAGGACGGGATCAAGTTCCCCGACGTGATCCATGCCGTGAAGCCGCACCCGGACCGGGAGATCCCGCAGGCGCAGTCGGCGCACGACACGTTCTGGGACTTCGTCTCCCTGCACACCGAAGCGACCCATCACGTGATGTGGCTGATGTCTGATCGCGCGATCCCTCGCTCCTACCGCACGATGGAGGGGTTCGGCGTCCACACCTTCCGGCTCGTGAACGGCGAGGGCGGGACGACGCTCGTGAAGTTCCACTGGAAGCCCGTCGCAGGCGTGCATTCGCTCGTGTGGGAGGAGGCGCAGATCGCGGCCGGCTGCGACCCCGACTTCCATCGCCGCGACCTCGCCGACTCGATCGACAACGGCATCTTTCCCGAGTGGGAGCTCGGCCTGCAGCTGCTGCCCGACAGCGACGACGAGACGTTCGAGGGGATCGACCTGCTCGACCCGACGAAGATCGTTCCCGAGGAGCTTGCGCCCGTGCAGCTCGTCGGGCGGTTGACGCTGAACCGCAACCCGACGAACTACTTCGCGGAGACCGAGCAGGTGGCCTTCCACACCGGCAATCTCGTGCCCGGGATCGAGGTGACGAACGACCCGTTGATGCAGGCGCGGCTCTTCTCGTACCTCGACACCCAGTTGACCCGGCTCGGGGGCCCGAACTTCACGCAGTTGCCGATCAACTGCCCGCACATCCCCGTCAACGACCTCGAGCGGGACGGGATGCACCAGACGATCGTGCACCGGGGCCTCGCGCCGTATCTGCCGAACAGCGTCGACGGCGACCGTCCGCTCGTTGCCGACGAAGAACACGGCGGCTACGTCCACGTGCCGCGGCCGGTTACCGGCCGGAAGGTCCGGGAGGCCCCGGCCTCGTTCGCCGACCACTTCTCTCAGGCGGCCCTGTTCTGGGCGAGCCTCAGCGAGGTCGAGCAGGAGCACGTCGCGGACGCGTTCACCTTCGAGCTGGGGAAGTGCTACGAGACGCCGATCCGCGAGCGCATGCTGGCGAATCTCGCCCAGGTCGACGGCGACCTCGCCGTCCGCGTCGCGGCAGGGCTCGGGCTCGAGCCTCCACCGCCGGTCGAGCCGGTCGGAGCGATCCCCTCACCCGCGCTGCAGCAGGTCACCGGTGAGCGGGGCCCGATCGCGGGCCGCGTGATCGGCGTCGTCGTCGGCCCGGGAGCCGACCTCGCCGGCGTCGCCTCGCTCCGGGAAGCGCTGGCGGCCGAGGGCGCGGTGCTACGGACGATCGCAGAGGTCGGCGGGACGCTCGGGCGTGGACGCACGGGAGAGATCGTCGAGCGGACGTTCCTGACGACGCGATCGATCGAGTACGACGCCGTCCTCGTCGCCGGCGGCACAGCCGGAAGTGCCGGGATCGACGACGGGAAGCTCCAGATCCTGCTTCAGGAGGCCTACCGGCATTTCAAGGTGATCGGAAGCTGGGGCGACGGCGCGCGGGTGCTCGAACGAGCCGGCATCGACACCGAGGCGCCCGGCGTACTCACAACCGAGAGCCTCGACCCCGCCTACAAGAAGGAGCTCGTCGGCGCCGTCGGCATGCACCGCTTCTGGGGCCGCGCGCTGCAATAGCGAGCCCGGGCCGGGGGCGCCTCGCGGGCGCCCCCGGCCGAAGCTCCACTCGGTCAGGCCGCCTTCGCCGCCGCGCTCGCGCCCGCAAGCCGGTTCGCGATCGTCTTCATCTTCGTCAGCGCCGCCTTCTCCTCGGCCAGGTTCTGTGCAAGAAGCTGCGCGGCCCCGCGCTCGCCGAGGCCGCGCGCGAGCGCGATCATTCCCTCGTACGCCGCGATCTCGTAGTGCTCGGTGCGGGCCGCTGCGCCGGTCAGGAACGCGTCGAGTACCGCGGGGGAGGGCGACTGCTCCGACACGAACTCGTCGTGCTCCTCCTTGAGCCCGTCGAAGCCCGGACACTGCTCGGCCTTCACGTCGGCACCCAGGAGCTCGAATGCCCTCTGAACCCTCGTCACGTGCTGCTTCGTCTCGGCCAGATGCTCCTGGAATCCCTGCACGAGAGGCTTGTCGGTTGCTTCCTTCGCCAGTGTCGGCAACGTCTTCACGAGCGCTTGCTCCACGTAAAGGATGTCGGCCAGCTCGTGGATCAACAGGTCACGCGGATCGTTCATCTTCGCCATCGGAAGCCCTTTCGGAGGTTGTCGCGAACGTTTCTCCCCAGGCTGCCCCCGTCGAAAACGAACACCGACGAGAGGAAGGACGGCAGCTCCCGCCGACTACTGCAGGCTGCCCCGAATCGAGGTGATGCGCCCTGTGTTGAACCCGAGCCAGTGCATCCGGCCCACATAGCGGGCGTGCTCGACCTTGAGGCAGCGGTCCATGATCACCGTCACCCCGCCGTCCTCCGCGATCCGCGCCGCCTCTTCGTTGATCACGCCGAACTGGCACCACAGGGCGCCGGCGCGGATCTCGACAGCCTCCCGCGCGATCGCCGGTAACGCGTCGGGTGCGCGAAAGACGTTCACGATGTCCACCGGCACCGGTACCTCGAGCAAGCTCGGGTAGCTCATCTCGCCGAGGATCTCGGTCTCGCGGGGATTGACCGGGATCACCCGGTAGCCGTGGCGCCTGAGGTAGTAGCCGACGAAGTTGCTCGCGCGCAGCTCGTTGCCGGACAGCCCGACGATCGCGATCGTGCTCGCGCTGTGGAGCAGGCGCTGGATCGACAGAGGATCCTGGTAGCGCTCGAGCTCGATCAAGCCACGTCCCCATTCGAGCCCGACGATCCCGTCGCGGCGAGCGCTTGCTCCAGGTCCCAGATCAGGTCGTCGACCGATTCGGTGCCGACGGACAGCCGGATCGTCCCGGGGCCGACACCCGCCGCTTCCAGCTCGGCGTCGCCCAGCTGGCGGTGAGTCGTGCTCGCTGGATGGATGAGGAGGCTCTTCGCGTCACCGACGTTCGCGAGATGGGACCAGAGCGTCACGCTGCGGATCAGGTTCTGCCCGCCCTCGCGCCCGCCGGCGCAGTCGAACGAGAACACCGCGCCTGCACCGCGAGGCAGGTATTTCTCGACGAGCGGCCTGTACGGGCTTCCCGGCAGGCCGGGGTAGGCGACGTTCGAGACCAGCTCGTGCGACTCGAGGAACGACGCGACCGCCCGGGCGTTCTCGACGTGGCGCTCCATCCGAAGGGACAGCGTCTCGAGCCCCTGGAGGAACAGGAAGGCGTTGAACGGTGCGAGCGCCCCGCCGAGATCGCGCAGCGTCTCCGCCCGCAGCTTCATCAGATAGCCGTAGGTCCCGAACGTCTCGTGGAACTGCAGGCCGTGGTAGGCGGGAGACGGAGCCGCGATCACCGGGAACCGTCCGTTCGACCAGTTGAAGGTGCCGGCTTCCACGACGACGCCGCCGATGCTCGTTCCGTGCCCACCGATGAACTTCGTCGCCGAGTGGATGACGATGTCGGCGCCCCATTCGATCGGGCGGCAGAGATACGGCGTCGCGAACGTGTTGTCCACGATCAGCGGTACCTCGTGCTCGTGAGCGACGGACGCCACCGCCTCGAGGTCCAGCACATTGCCCCCGGGGTTGCCGATCGTCTCGCCGAAGAACGCCTTGGTGTTCGCCCGCACCGCCTTCCGCCACGCCTCCGGGTCGTCTGGATCGACGAACGTCAGCTCCACGCTCAGCTTGCGCAGCACGTGCTTGAGCTGGTTCACCGTCCCGCCGTAGAGCGCCGAGGACGAGACGACGTGATCGCCCGGCTCGAGCAGCGTGAAGAGCGCTGCCGCCTGTGCGGCGATGCCGCTCGAGAACGCGACCCCGCCGGCCCCGCCCTCGAGGTTCGCCACCCGTTCCTCGAACACGGCGACGGTCGGGTTCATGATGCGCGAGTAGGTGTTCCCGTACTCCTGGAGGTTGAAGTACGCCGCAGCCGATTCGGGGTCTTCGAACACGTAGCTGGTCGTCTGGAAGATCGGAACCGCGCGAGCCCCGGTGTTCGGGTCGGGCCGCTGGCCCGCGTGGAGCTGCCGCGTCTCGAAGCCGAACGCACGGTCCGCCTCGGGGCTCTCGGCAGTCACGCGAGCTCTCCGAGGAAGCGGCGGATGACCGGCGTCTGCCGCCCCTCCTCGAGTAGGAAGCAGTCGTGGCCGTACGGAGCGTCGATCACGTGGAGCTCGACCGGCTTGCGAAGCTCGCGAAGCGCCTGCTCGATCTCCTGCGACCCCGACGGCGGGTAGAGCCAGTCCGAGCTGAAGGGGATCAGCAGCGTCCTCGCCGAGACGCCCTCGAGCGCATGCGTGAGCGAACCGCGGCCATACTGACGTGCGAGATCGAAGTACGTCAGCGCCCGCGACGTGTAGAGGTAGGTGTTGGCGTCGAACCGCTTGACGAACGAGTCGGCCTGGTGGCGGAGGTAGCTCTCGACCTCGAACTCCGGCTCGGTCACCGTGTAGCGGATGTCCGCGGCGGACTGCAATCGCCGGCCGAACTTGTCGGTGAGCCCTGCGGCCGAGAGGTAGGTGATGTGGCCGATCATCCGTGCGATGCCCAGTCCTGCGCTCGGTCCCTGCCCCGTGGCGTCGTAGCGGCCGCCCTGCCACGCCGGGTCGCGCATGATCGCCTCGCGGGCGATCGCATTCCAGGCGAGGCCCTGGGGTTGAAGCGCGTGCGTGCTGGCGATCGCCACGACGGCGTCGACCTGGTCCGGGAACAGGATCGCCCACTCGAATGCCTGCATCCCCCCGAGAGAGCCCCCGGCCACCACCGCGAGCCGCTCGATCCCGAGCTCGTCCAGGAACGCCCGCTCTGTCCTCACCATGTCCGCGACCGTGATCACGGGAAAATCCGGCCCGTACGGCATTCCCGTCGCCGGGTCGAGCGACGACGGTCCCGTCGTTCCGCGGCAGCCGCCGAGGAGGTTCGTCGAGACGACGAAGTACCGGTCGGTGTCGAACGCCTTGCCGGGCCCGATCATCCCGTCCCACCAGCCGAGTGCCTTGCCCGCCGTGCCGTCGCGATCGTCGGCCGCGAAGCCGTCGCGGGTGCTCTGCACCGGCCCCTCGTCCGAGAAGCCTGCCGCGTGGGCGTCACCGCTCAATGCGTGGCAGACGAGGATCACGTTGTCGCGGTTCGGCGAGAGCGCGCCGTAGGTCTCGTAGGCGACGCGGATCGGGTGAAGCTCACGCCCGCAGTCGAGCTGCACCGGGTTCGGCAGATCGAGGTGCCGGGTCTCGACGGGCCCCACCGAACCGGCCTCCGACGTCAGGGCGGCCGGCGCGGTTGCGGGCACGGTCATCGTTGTGTCCGTCGAGTCATCTGCAGGTATTGTGCTGATTTCTTTACTTTGGGAAGCGGCTCTACAACCGGGAAGGGTGAGGTGCGATGACCACGATCGACAACGGCGTCAACGTACAGGCGCTGCTCGACGCGCGCGAGGTGCTGGCAGGGGCACCGGAGGCCGCCCAGTTCACCTGGAAGGCATCGTCAAGGTGGACGAACGGCGTCCACAGCACGACGTCGATCCAGAACTTCTTCGGCCTCGGGGAGGAGCGGAGCCACAAGACCGAGGCCGTGTTCGACGCGGATCACCCGGAGGTCTTCGCGGCGACGGACAACGGGATCACGCCGATCGAGTACCTCCTCGTCGGCCTCGCGAGCTGCCTCACTGCGGGTGTGGCCTCGGTCGCACAGAATCGTGGGATCCAGTTGCGCTCGGTCGAGTCGACGGTCGAGGGGAACCACGACATCCGCGGGATCCTCGGCGTCGACAGCGACGTCCGCAACGGCTTCAACGACATCAAGGTGACGTTCGCGATCGACGCGGATGCCTCGAAGCAGGAGATCGAGGCGCTGGTCGCCCAGTCGCAGAAGCGCTCCGCGGTGTTCGACGCCCTCACGAACCCGACGGAGGTCTCGGTCGAGGTCGTCTGAGGGGCTCATCATCGAGCAGTTCACCACCGTTGTCATAGGCGCGGGCCACGCCGGCCTCGCCGCGAGCCATTTCCTCACCGAGCGGTCGCTCGACCACGTCGTGCTCGAGCGCGG
>DASZLW010000412.1:0-2581 GCA_035552175.1 Gaiellaceae bacterium
CCAGCGCGTCGAGGGCCGCCGCCGCGGGCGCGACGAGGAGCGGGGCGTCGCCGGAGACGTAGAGCCGCACGCGCAGCTCGCCGGGTTGACCGTCCTCGCCGGCGCCGACGCGCTCGGCGCGTTCCACCTCGGCGAGCGCGCCGAGCGTCGCGACGGCCTTGCCGGCGAGAACCGGATCGTCGGTGCGCGTCGCGAGCTCGAGCGTGGTCCCTCCGGGCACGGACCGCATCAGCGCCGCGGGTGTGTCGAGTGCGAGCAGCTTCCCGTGATCCATGATCCCGATGCGATCTGCGAGCTCGGCCGCCTCGTCCATGTCGTGCGTCGTGAGCACGAGCGTGACACCGCGCTCACGGAGCTCTCGGAGCCGATCCCACAGGAACAGGCGCGCCGCCGGGTCGAGGCCGGTCGACGGCTCGTCGAGGAAGAGGACCTCGGGCGCGTGCATGAGTGCGCGGGCGATCATCACGCGCTGCGCCTGACCGCCCGAGAACATGTCCGGCTTGACCCCGGCGCGCTCGAGCAGCCCGAACTGGCCGAGGAGCTCGTCGGCTCGCCGGGCCCGCTCCTTCGGGGCGACGCCGTGGTAGGCCGCGTGAAAGGTGAGGTTGTTGCGGATCGAGAGCTGCCGGTCGAGGTTCGATCGCTGGGGGATCACGGCGAGGCGGCTCCGAGCGCGAACCGGGTCGGAGACGACGTCGACGCCGGCGACCTCGGCGGTGCCCGCCGTGGGCAGCACGCGGGTCGTGAGCACGCCGACCGTCGTCGTCTTCCCCGCCCCGTTCGGCCCGAGGAGCCCGAACACCTCACCGCGCTCGACGTCGAAGCTGACCCCGTCGACGGCATTGACGGACGACTTCGGGTAACGCTTGACGAGCTCGCGCACGGACACGGCACTCGCGGACACGAGGGTCATGAAACCAGAGCCGTGCGGGCAGTCGGAAGCCCAACCGGCCGGCCGTTCTCCGGGCCACCCGGTTCGCGCTAGGATGCCCGTACGACAGGCCCTCGAACGGGAGGTGCACTTGGAGACCGATCCACCGGACAGGAAGAACGGGCGGGGATTGCCCCGCCGGCCGATCGCCTGAGCCACTCGAGGACTCTCCCGATCGGTTCGTAACAACCTGAAGCGCGCTCGCCCCGCTTCCTCTGTTTCCGGCGCACAGGTCGCTTGCGCGGACACGGAGCCCGGCTCGAAGCGCGTGGTAGTCACGACATGAGGGGTGCGCCCGACGCGGAGGCGCACCCCTCGCGTGTCTCTGTGAGTAACGTGAGGGCGCAACCAGCGGCTACCTGCAAGGGGGAAACGTGAGCGAGCAAGAAGACTGGAACGGGAAGGTGATCGAGGAGTTCCGCGCGAACGACGGGGTCGTCGGCGGGCGGTTCGCGGCGATGCCGCTCGTGCTCGTGCATCACCGGGGCGCGAAGAGCGGCGTGGAGCGCATCAACCCGCTCGCCTATCAGCAGCTCGACGGCGGGGCGGTCGCGGTGTTCGCGTCCAAGGGCGGGGCGCCCACCCACCCCGACTGGTACTACAACCTCGTCGCGAATCCGGAGACCACGATCGAGATCGGCACCGAGGCGCGGCGCGTCGTGGCGCGCGTCGCGACCGGCGAGGAGCGCGAGAGGATCTGGGAGGCGCAGAAGGCTGCGCTGCCGAACTTCGCCGAGTACGAGCAGACGGCGGAGGGTCGGACGATTCCGGTGGTCGTTCTCGACCCGGCCTGAACGCCGCTCGAGTCGCAGGATCTTGGATCCCCGCCAGGATGGCGGCGAGCGATCCATAGGGCGCGCAGGGCGACGGGCGATCGGGATCGCGTACCTCGGCAGACGAGAGCCGGCGCGAACGACCCGCACGGTTTAAGAGACGCACGAGCCCGTGGGCATTTCAGAACGACGAGGGGCGGCTCGCGCCGCCCCTCGTCGACTCTCCGTCTAGCGGCGTCCGCCGCCTCCGCCGCCTCCACGGCCACCGCGGTCGCGGTCGCGCGGGGGGCGCTCCTCGCGGGGTGGGCGCGGCGGGGCGTCCTTCGCCCGCTCGACCAGGTCCTCCGGCGAGACGAAGCCGCCGTTCTCGTGCTTCTGCACGAGCTTGAGGCCGATCCGGCCGCGAGCCTTGTCGACCTCCTGCACGAGCACGTCGACGACGTCACCGCGTGCGAGGACGTCCTCGATGTGGTTCACGCGGCCCGGGCCCACGTTCGAGACGTGGAGCAGGCCGTCGGTGCCCTTCTTCAGCTCGACGAACGCGCCGAAGTCGGTCGTCTTGACGACCTTGCCCGTGAACTCGTCGCCGACCTCCGGGTCCTTCGTGAGCGCGGTGATCGCCGAGATCGCGGCGTCGCCCTTCTCGCCCGAGGTGGCGTACACGAGGATCGTGCCGTCCTCCTCGATGTCGATCTGCACCTCGTAGTCGGCCTCGAGCGAGCGGATCGTCTCGCCCCCCTTGCCGATCACCATGCCGATGTACTCGGGGTTGATCTGGACGCTCGAGATCCGCGGCGCGTGGCCCGCGAGCTGCGTGCGCGGCTCGGCGAGCGCCTCGAGCATCCGGCCGAGGATCGCCACGCGGGCCTCCTTCGCC
>DASZLW010000413.1:0-2774 GCA_035552175.1 Gaiellaceae bacterium
AGACGCTCGTGAAGCGGTCGCGCATCTCGCTCTCCGACGACCGTTCGCCCAGAGACCCGTATTGATCATGGAACGGATCGAGTCGACGCTCGACGAGGCGTACTCGGAGCCCGCCGGCGACGTCCGGGGCTACCTCGCGTACGTGAAGTCGCAGAGCGCCTGAGCCGGCTCGTCGTCTGCGTGCTCGCTTTCTCCGCCGCGCTGCTCATGGGAGCGGTTGCGGCGGCGCGCCCGGACGCGCTCGGGCGGCGGACGATCCTGCTCGGTCACTCCCGCGCCGGCCGTCCGATCGTCGCGATCGAGACGGGCGACTTCCGGAGTGCGCGGAAGGAGCTCGTCGTCGGCTGCATCCACGGGACGGAGTGCGCGGGCATCGCGATCGCGCGCCGGCTCGAACGGATGAAGCCGCCTGCGGATCTCGATCTGTGGATCGTGCCGAACCTGAACCCGGACGGATCGATCCTCGGCCGGCGCGGGAACGCGGACCGGGTCGACCTGAACCGGAACTTCCCGTGGCGGTGGCAGAAGCTGAGCGGCCTCTTCGACTCGGGCCCGCGGCCTCTGTCCGAGCCGGAGACGCGGATCGCGGTGCGCCTGATCGAGCGCGTGCGTCCGGAGGTCTCGATCTGGTTCCACCAGCACCAGGATCTGGTCGACGACTCGGAGGGGAGCATTCCGGTCGAGTGGGCATTCGCGGTCGGGGCCGGCATGCGGATGTTCTCGCTGGTCGAGGAACCGGGCAGCGCCGTGACCTGGGAGACACACTGCCTGCGGGGAGCGACGGCATTCGTCGTCGAGCTCCCGCCGGGCCGGCTCGATCCCGCGCAGGTCTACGGCGCGGCGCACGGCGTGATCGCGGCGTCCGAGGCGGGGCTCGAGCGGCGCCCGTCCGTCGCGTCGGACTGCGCCTGAGCTCTGCGAAGCCGGCGTCAGCTCAAGCGCTCGCGGGCATCCAGCCGACCGGCCCCGCGACGAGGGTGTGCGAGCCGAGCGGACGCCCGAGTGTCGTGGCGAGCCCTCGGGTCGCAGCGAGCAGCGCGTCGAGGTCGACGCCGGTCTCGATGCCCATCTCATGGAGCATCGAGACGAGATCCTCGGTCGCGATGTTCCCGGTCGCCCCCGGCGGCACGGGGCAGCCGCCGATCTCGCCGAAGCTCGACTCGAAGGAGTCGCAGCCGCTCTCGAGCGCCGCAAGCACGTTCGCGAGACCCTGGCCGCGCGTGTTGTGGAAGTGCGCGGTGAGCTCCGTCCCCGGAAGCTCGATCCGGGCGGACTCGAAGAAGGAGCGAACCTGAACCGGGTTCGCCATCCCCGTCGTGTCGGCGAAGCCGATCTCCTGGGCGCCGGCCGCGACGAGGGTGCCGGCGAGCGCGAACACGCGCTCGGGCTCGACGCGCCCCTCGTACGGGCAGCCGAAGCTGACGCTGATCACGGCCCCGGCGCGCAAGCCCTCCTGACGCGCTCGATCGATCACGCGCTCGAGCTCGGCGAGCGATTCGTCGACCGCGCGGTTCACGTTCTTCCGGTTGTGGGCCTCGGAGGCGGAGATGAAGCCGCTCACGTGCTGAAAGCGGTCGCGGAGCTCGAGCGCCCGTTCGAGGCCGCGGAGGTTCGGGATCAGCACCGCGGCCTCGAGGTCCGAGGGTAGGTCGACGGAGCGGAGCACCTCCTCGGCGTCCGCGAGCTGCGGGATCACGTCCGGTCGCACGAACGACGTGATCTCGATCCGGCCGAGCCCGGTGCGGGCGAGCTCGTCGACGAGCCGGATCTTGTCGGCCGTCGCGACGATCTCGGGCTCGTTCTGGAAGCCGTCGCGGGGGCCGACCTCGCGGATCCGCACGACCGACGGAAGCTCGGCGCTCATGCGCCCAATGTAGCCGTGGCCTTTCAGGCAGATCTCAGCGTGATCGCCACCGGTCATCTCCCGGCCGTGAACGGAAAGACAGGCAGACCGCGCGTGTGCCGCGGGTATACGGTCACGGGATGGCGACCCTGACCTCACACGCCGACGCAAGCGCGGAGGAGTTCCGGCGCAGGCACGAGCGGATGGAGTCGCTCGTCGGCGAGCTGCGCCGGCGGAGCTCGCTCGTCGCCGCCGGCGGAAGCGCGGCGTCGATGGAGCGCCACCGCAGCCGCGGCAAGCTGCCCGCGCGCGAACGGATCGACCGGCTCTGCGACCCCGGCACCGCGTTCCTCGAGCTGGGGGCGCTTGCCGCCTGGGAGCTCTACGGCGGCGAGGCCCCCTCGGCCGGGATCGTGACCGGCGTCGGCATCGTCGAGGGACGGCAGTGCGTCATCTTCGCGAACGACGCCACCGTGAAGGGCGGCTCCTACCTCCCGCTCACCGTCAAGAAGCACCTGCGCGCGCAGGAGGTGGCGGAGCAGAACGAGCTGCCGTGCCTCTACCTGGTCGACTCCGGCGGCGCGTTCCTGCCGCTCCAGGACGATGTCTTCCCGGATCGCGAGCACTTCGGGCGGCTCTTCTACAACCAGGCGCGCATGTCGGCGAAGGGGATCGCGCAGATCGCGGTCGTGATGGGGTTCTGCGCTGCGGGCGGCGCGTACGTGCCCGCGATGGCGGACGAGACGGTCATCGTTCGCGGCACCGGCTCGATCTTCATCGGCGGGCCCGCGCTCGTGAAGGCGGCGACCGGCGAGGACGTCACCGTCGAGGAGCTCGGCGGGGCCGAGGTGCACGCCGTCCACTCCGGCGTCGCTGATCACTACGCGACCTCCGACGAGCACGCGCTCGCGATCGCGCGCCGGATCGTCCG
>DASZLW010000414.1:0-8425 GCA_035552175.1 Gaiellaceae bacterium
GCTGATCTGCTCCATGCCGCTGTCGATCTTCGTGTGATGCTCCTCCGGGACGAGCGCGTGCATCCGCCGGCGCATGTCGCCGAGGCTGAACCCGATCACGGCCAGGTTCTGCATCGGGCCGTCGTGGACGTCGAGCGCGAGCCTCAGGAGGCGACGCTGGACGCTCTCTACGCTAGCCTCGCCGGGCTGGGCAACCTTCTTCTTGCGCGGGATCGCGGCGGGGCGGCCTCCATCGGGGAGAACGGGGGGAGCCGCCGTTTCCCAACGCTTACTCGTACCCCTGCGCGCAGTTGCACTCATTGCCAGAGCCTCTCTGTTCCGTACCGACCGCTGCCTTCCCCCCGGCGGGCCAACGGCCGCTTTGCCGGGGCACGTATCCCCGTGCCCCGGGCCAAACCATATCGTGAACCTCGAACGGTCATCCGGTCAGTTTCGGCACGGATAATCCTGACGAGTGTCCCTCGTACGAGGGGTCATTGTCAACTAATCCGGGTCGATCCGAAATCGTCCAAAAAGACGATCTGGGGCGGTCTCAAACGGGGATTGCCCCGGCTGGCGCCAACGGCGACATTTCAGGTCGAGCTTCGGCGGGCGATTCCCTAAGTACGACGGCTGCGGGATTGCCGGCCGAAGCTTCTTCCTTGGGCCCGCGGTTGCCGACGTGGAGGCCCGCTCACGGGAAGGGCTCCCGTTCCGGGCCCTTCCGAGTGCCTCGAGAGCGAGGGCACCCCGAGCCGAATCGCATCACGGTCGCCTAGCTCGCGGCGACCGCATCGCTGCGGGTGATCGTGACCGGTCCGGGGTTCGCCTGGCCGACGATCCAGACGGAGAAGCGGTAGCTCCCTGCCTTGATCGGCGACTTCGGCAGGTGAACGGTCGCCGCGCCCGCGTGGGCGATCGTCCCTCGGCGGGCGAGTACGGGCGTCCCGTCGCCCGCGCGCTGCATCGTGACGAGGTAGAGGCAGGCGCTCGTGCAGCCGACGTGGACGCTCGGCGGGGTGGCGATCGAGACGTGAGCCGGGAACACGAGCTCGTTGGCCGCGGCGACGCTCGTCGCCTTCGCGTGCGCCGCGGGAGCGGGGGGCACAACGGGTTTGGTCACCGGCGTCGACCCGGCGCCGGGGCTCGTCCCCGTTGGCGGGGTCACTCCGGTCGGCGTCGATCCGGCGCCGGTGGAGGTGGAGGGGGGAGACGACGAGCAGCGTGCTGCGCCCTGCGCGTTCGTCGCGGCCTGGACGACGGCCTGGAGGCTCTCCTTCGGCGTCTCGTCGACGTAGAAGAGACCGGTCTGCGCTCCCGGCGCGGCCGCGTCGACGAGCCGGTCGAAGAGCAGCGAGACGACGGTCGCGCGGCACGAGACGGCTTTCAGCGCGGCGACGTAGTCGGCGGCCTGAGTCGGTTCGTCGACGCCTGTCGCGCCCACCGTCGGGGACGCATACAGCGGGAGCTGCGAGCTCGGGATCGTGGAGGCGACACCGACCTGGTCGATGATCAGCGGCAGCGAGGCGCCGGGTTGCGCGGTGGTGCCGAAGCCCGTGTCGAGTGCCGCGATCAGCTTCGGGAGGTCGGCAAGCGCCCAGAGGTTCTTGCCTGCGGCCGGAGCGGGGTGGAAGGCGAGCTCGTCCATGAGCTGGGTCTGGCGGCCGGTCGCGCGGAAGGCGGCTGCGATTGCGGCCAGGGTCGCCTTGGGGCTCTGCGTCCCGTCGAGCGCCCCATCGACGTGAACGCTCGTCGCGACGAGCTTCACCGCGTCGAAGACGTCCGCGAGCGCGGCCTCGTACGCGGCAGCCGTCGCCGCCGCGGGGGCGGGGTCGAGCACGAGGTCGCGAAGGTCGTGAACCTGTTGGGCGAGCGCCGCCGCGTACTGAGCGAGCTCGGTGCGGCCGGCGGAGTCGGTGGGGAGGGCCGTCGCGTAGAGAGCGAGCACGAGGTTCGTCCCGGCGGGCAACCGGTTCAGTGCTGCGACCGCGCCGGCATCGGGGCTCGTCGCGCCGGCCGGCCAGAGCAGGGTCATACGGACGTCCGCGAATCCCTGCTGCCGCGCAAGGCTCGCCTCGGTGGGTTGATCGAGCCCCGCACCGACGGTGAGCGGCGGCAGCGCAGCGGCTGCCACGGCCGTCGTCTTCCGCGCCGGTTTGTGCTTCGGCTTCTTCTTCGGCGGGAGCTCGACTCGCACGATCGGAAGAGCGGCCACCGACGCGTTGTTCCCGGCCCAGTCGGTTGCGTGGATCGTGACCGGGAAGATCCCGGCGCGCGACGGGAGGGCCCAGGACACCGTGTGCCAGCCGCCGGAGACGCCAAAGCTTCGTTGTCCGCCGAGCGCGTCGACGTGCACCGTCGAGGGCTTCGACACCCAGAACGTGACCGCTCCCGGAGCCGCTCCTGCCAGCTTGAACGCCGGCGGCTGCGACTCGAAGCCTGCGAACTGCGTCGCGCCGGCGGCGAAGCGCGGGTCGCTCTTCGAGAGGCTCTGGAGGAGCTGGATCACGTACTCCTGATAGCTCTGCGGCGACGGGTCGCTCGGCAGTTCGTAGTACGACCAGAAGCCGTTGTTGAAGCTCGGAAGCGCGCGGGCGGCGGACTCCTTGAAGCTCGTCGCGAGGGCGGCGGCCTGTGTGTCGGAGGTCAGCTTCGCGTAGTTGGCGAGCGAGATCCCTGTCTGGAGATCCGCGTTCAGGACGATCGCGCTGCTGAAGCCGTAGAGCTTGATCCATGGGCCGAACCTCGTGTTCTCGTCGAGCCGGCCGGGGATTGCGCGGTAGGCGGCATGGGCCTCGGCGTGGAGTGCGGTTGCGTCCGCAGTGTCGAGTGTCGCTGCCTTCGCGAATGCCTGGGCGGCGACGGCCTGGGCAAACCCGGAGAGCCACGGCGCGCGGCCGCCGTAGTCGAAGTAGTACTCCCAGCCCGTCCCGCCGCCCGCGGCCGGGACGCCCCGTGCCGTGAGCGCGTTCGCGAGGCGGGTGGTGAGTGCGGTGTTGTTGCTCGCCACCGCGGCGTTGAGCGCGGCGAAGTTCGCGAGCGGGTGGAACTCGAAGCCGGTTCCCGAGAAGTAGCGATAGACGACACCGTCCGCATCGGTGATGTCGGTTTGCGGCGCAGGCGGAGAGTGGTTCGCGAACCAGTCGTCATTCGCCTCGAGCTGGCCGAAGATCGCGACGGCGCGCGGGCCGGTCAGCCTGGGGGCGATCCGGGCGGCCTGGGCGAGCTGCGACTCGAGCGGGGCGCGGCGCGAGGCCGCCACGTTGCGGATCAGGAGTGCCGTGCGGTTGACGGCGGCACGGTCGGTGCTCGCCTGCGCCGGGGTGAGGTGCCCCTTTGCCGCCTGCCGCGCGATCGCCGAGAGCACGACCTTCTGACCCGCGAGCTGTCTGGGGACGTGCGGCTTGCGACCGGGCAGGGGCTTGCGCGCCGACCCGCCCGCGGCCAGGGCCGCAGCGGTGACGACGACGGCGCAGACCCCCAGCACCACCCTCATCCACGAGGTACGACGCACCTTCGGGCCGCGGGTTAGGCGGCCATGTTCGCACGGGCCCCCGCGTCCTCTCCGAACCGGGCGGATCGAGTCGGCACGCATTCGTCCGGTTTCGCCGCCGCCGGAAGAGGTTCCTCCGGCGGCGGCTCAAACCGACTCAGTCGAGGGCGGCGGCGAGCCGGGCGAGGCCGAGCCGGGTCGGCTCGGGCGAACGGGTCTGCGACCCCGGCCAGGTATGGCCCGTAGCCGCGACGTCGTCATGCTCGGACTCCGGCTCCCGGAGGTCGTCCGTGGTCGTTCCGGAGAAGCGCTTCCGGATCGCGATCAGGTCGGGCTCGCAGGCGAGGAGCCCATCGACCACGTCCGGGTCGAAATGGCTGCCCGCGCCCTTGCGGATCCGTCCGAGTGCTGCGTCCCAACGGAGCGGTCGCCGGTAGGGGCGGCGGTCGGTCATCGCATCGAGGGCGTCGGCGACGGCGAAGATCCGGGCGCCGATCGAGGTCTTCTCCCCGGCTGTCCCGTCGGGGTAGCCCGATCCGTCCCAGCGCTCGTGATGCGATCGGACGACCTGCAGCCCCTCGCCCGCGAGGAGCGGGACGTGCTGCAGGAGTCGCTCGCCGATCGTCGTGTGCTCCCGGAGGCACTTCCAGTCCTCCGTCTTCAGCGAGCCGCGCTTGAGGAGGATCCGGTCGGGGACGCCGATGTTGCCGATGTCGTGGAACAGGAAGCCCCACTCGAGGCTCGAGTCGTCGGAGAGGGCAGGGGCGACCTCCACCGTGAGCCGCATCGCATACGCGGTGACACGCTCGGTGTGCGCGGAGGTCTCGAGGCCCCGCATCTCGAGCGACGTGGCGATCGCGGCGAGCGTCTCGCGGTAGGCGCGGTCGAGCAGCTCGTGCCGGCGGCGACCGACCTCGAGCAGGCGTCCGAGCTCGGTTGCGTTCGCGTGCGCGGTCTCGTGAGACACGCCCGGCCCGAAGGCGCGTTCGAGGGGGGTGACGCCCAGCGTCCGCTCGATGAGCGTGAGCAGCTCGAGCGGATCGAACGGCTTGTGGACGAATGCATTCGCGCCGGCGGCGATCGACCGCTCGCCGACGTTCTCCGAGCCGCTGATCGCGATGATCGGGATGTGGCGGGTGAGCGGGTTCTCGCGAAGCCGCGCGCAGTAGAAGAGCCCGTCGATCCCGGGCAACCCGATGTCGAGCACGATCGCGTCGGGGACGCGGTCCATGACGATCTTCTCGGCCTCGACGACGTGATGTGCCTCGTCTACCTCGAGTCCCTCGAGCTCGAGCGCGGCGCGCACGAGCTCGCACAGAGCGATGTCGTCGTCGACGACGAGGATTCGTAGCTGATTCATTGCTGCCTCCCGGTGTGGCGCCGGTTAGTTGCGTGTCGGTCATCCTTCGGCAGGGGGAGGAGGCCGCTCAAGTAAAGGTTCTGCAGGATCGCTCGTTCGAGGCATGCAGCGCGGTCGGCGGCGTTCAGCCAACGCGTGGTAGGCGCATCGTGAACGTCGTCCCCCGGCCGGTCGCGCTCGCGACCTCGATCGTGCCATCCATCGCCTCGGTCAGCTCCTTCACGATCGCGAGCCCGAGACCGGTGCCGACCGCCCGGTTCTCCGCGTAGCGGCTGTAGAGGAAGAAGCGTTCGAAGGCGTGCGGGAGGTCGTCGACGGCGAGGCCCGGGCCGTTGTCTGTGACCTCGAGGACGCCGGGCGCGGCGGTCACCGAGACGGCGCCTCCGCGCGCCGTCGAGCGGAGGGCGTTCTCGATCAGGTTCGACAGCACCTGCAGCGTGCGGTCGGCATCGGCGAGGGCCGGGGCGGCGCCGTTCGTCTCCGCGCGGAGCGCGACGCCGACGGCGACCGATGCCGGCTCGTGGCGGCTGACAGCCTCCCGCGCCACCTCGGCGAGATCGATGGGCTGCGGCTTGATCGAGAAGGCGTGCTGACTCAGGCGGCCGAGATCGAGCAGGTCGCGAACCAGCCGCTCGAGCCGCTTCGACTCCTGGACGATGACGGCCGCCGCCTTCGGGATCGTCATCACGCCGTCGAGCAGTGCCTCGCCGTGCCCGCGGATCGCGGCGAGCGGCGTCTTCAGCTCGTGGCTGACCGAGAGCAGGAACGAGCGCTCGGCGGCGCGTGCGCGGTCGAGGTCGTCGGCCATCTGGTTGAAGGAGGCCGCGAGCGTGGCGACCTCCCTCGATCCTGCGACCGGAAGCGGGCCCGGACGCTCGCCCGCGGCGAGAGCGAGGCTGGCCGCGGAGACGCGCTCGATCGGCCGCGAGACGGCGCGGGCGAGCAGGAAGGCCGCGGCGGCAGCGATCACGGCGCCGACCGCGGCCGCGATTGCGAAGGCGACGGTGTACGGCTCGAGGTCGGACGACTCGAGGTTCGCGGGACGGAGCAGGACGATGGCCTGGTTGCGCTCGGGATGGGCGGCGTACAGGTAACGGCGCCCGCTGACGGTCACCGATCCCTGGGTCGACTCGCCCTCGCGGAGGTCTTCTCCGTCGTCACCGGGGAGCAGCAGCGCGGCCTGCGACAGCGTGAGGATCGAGGCGCGCTCCTGCTGCGTGTCGAAGAAGATGCCGAGGTTCGTGAGCTGCGCTCCGGGCGAGGTCGCGCGCTGCTGGGCCGCGATCAGTGCGGCTTGCCGGGAGAGCGACTTCAGGGCCTCGCCGCGGGCGGAGCGCCGCACGAGCGTCACCGCGAGGATCAGCGTCACGCCGACCGAGGCGATCACCGCGATCGCGATCGCCGCGAACTCCCGGGCGCGAAGCGAGCTCACGCGATCCGCATCAGGTAGCCCATCCGGTCGATGCCCGCGGGCGACAGGTCGAGCGCCGGGTCAGGCCCCGGGGTGGCACCGCAGGGCAAGTCCCTTTCGGCCGGTCTCCCCGCGGGTCAAGTCGGGGGACAGTCACCGTCACGGAAGTGTGACGAACGCGCCACGGGAGTGCGGTGCGGCGACCTTTTTCCTGCACCTGACAGGAGACGCAACGGACATGTCCGGGGACAGTCACCGTGACGTAAGCGTCACGAATCGTCCACACCTGTCAGTGCTGGACAGCCTTGTACCCGGCGCCGCGGACGGTTCGGATCAGCGTCGGCCGGCCGAGCTTGCGGCGGATCTGCGCGACGTGGACGTCGACGGTGCGCGTACCGCCCGCGTAGTCGTAACCCCAGACGCGCTCGAGCAGGAGGTCGCGGGAGAAGACGGCGCCGCGGTTCGCGACGAGGTAGGCCAGGAGGTCGAACTCCTTCGGCCGCAGATCGACCGCCGCGCCCGCGACCGTCACCTCCCGCCCGACTCGGTCGACGACGACATCGCCCAGTGAGAGCTCGTCGCTTGCCGTGCCCGCGGACCCCTCCGACCGCCGCAGCACGGCCTTCATCCGAGCGACGAGCTCCTTCGGCGAAAACGGCTTGCCGATGTAGTCGTCGGCCCCGGCACCGAGGCCCGCGAGACGGTCGGCCTCGTCGTCCCGCGCGGTGAGCATGACCACCGGGACGGTCGAGCGCATCCGGATCCGACGGCACACGTCGAGTCCGTCCATGTCCGGCAGGTTGAGGTCGAGGACGACGAGCCGAACCGGCTCCCGTTCGATTCGCTCGAGCGCTGCCTCGCCGGAGGTGACGGAGGCGACCGCAAAGCCCTCCTGCGCGAGGTACGCCTCGACGAGGGAAGCGAGGCTCTCTTCATCCTCGACGAGCAGGACAGTTCCCGCCACAGGATCGATGTTAGTGGAGGAAGCGGAGAACGACGGCAGGTGTGCCTGCCTTCCAGGATGCGGTGAGGACATACCCCGCCTTCACCTCGCCGATCTTCCCGAGCTTCCCGTCGACGAACACGTGCGTCTTCTTGTCGTACGGGACGCTGACCACCGTCCCGTCGAGCTGCCGCACGACGACGAGCGCCGGCTTGACCGACTGGACGACGCCGTGCACGAGTTGCTTTCCGGAGCCCGCAGGCGCAGGTGCCGGAGTCGCAGGCGGCGGCTTCGTCTTCGTCTGTCCCGGCGGCGTCGTCGTACTCGGCGGGTTCGCCTGCCCGTGCGATGTCGTCTGTCCGGTCGTCGTCGTGTGCGGATTCACGGCGAATGCGCCCGCGGGCAGCACGCAGCACGAGATGATCGCCGCCGCCGTCAGGTTGAACGCCTGCCAGTTCACATCCGAAGTCAAGCAGCCGTGAGTCAGCGGAACGTTCACCCGACGTTTTCGGACCGTAAACGTGCGGGACGCCACAGCCTTGGCGCACAGGCTCCCAGAACATTTACATGTGGAAAACAGCCCGAAGACCGTCGGATGACGTGCCCCGCTTAATCTTCCTTCAATGATTGGGTTCCGCCGTGGTCGAGCTCGGCGTGGGGCGTAGAGCCACTCGACACCACTCGAGATCCAGGCTCGGGGTAGAACGAGGGGCGCTGGCAGCGGCGCCCCTCGTTGTGCCCCTGTCACCCCTCTATCCGGTGGGCCGCACGCGGTAGAGGACAGCGCCGCCGCGCTCGACCACGAATGCGAGCCGCCTGTCGCGCGCCGCGATCTTTCCGGCGTCGGAATCGGCCGTCACGAGCACGAGCGAGACATGCGAAACGGCGGCGCGCCCGCCCGCCTTTCCGGACACCCAGTCGAGGTAGAGCTCCTGGTCATCCTGCCGGAACGCGTCGATCGGGTTGCTCACCCACACGCGCCCACCGTCGGCGACGACCTGCTGGCCCAGAAGGGCGCTCGCAAGGACGGGTTCGCCGGTCCGCGCTGCGACTTTTGCCAGCGCCCGTGAACCGGGATCGACGGGTCCCCGGACGAGCCCGAAGAGCGCTCCGGCAAGAAAGACGATCGCGCCGAGAACGAGGAAGCCGGCCTTCGGCGCGCGCAACGGGAGCGAGCGCGCGGCGGGATAGGCGAGCAGGAAGAGCAGCCACGCCCCGTTCCGTGCAACGTGGATCGTG
>DASZLW010000415.1:0-2953 GCA_035552175.1 Gaiellaceae bacterium
CGGCTCGACGTCGCGGGCTGGCACGACGTCCTGCTCGTGACGCCGTACATCGCCGTCAGCGCGGTCGCGATCCTCCTGCACCGGCGCGTGCTCGACGTCCTGAGCGTCGGCGACGAGGAGGCGGCGAGCCTCGGGGTCGACGTGCGGCGCGCGCGGCTCGTGATCGTCGTCTTCGCGACGATCGGGACAGCCGCGGCGGTCGCCGTGAGCGGGCTGATCGGCTTCGTCGGGATCATCGTCCCCCACGCGATCAGGCTCACCTTCGGCACGAGCTACCGGCTGATCGTTCCGCTCTCGCTGCTCCTCGGCGGCGCGTTCCTCGTCCTCGCCGACGTGATCGCCCGCACCGTGATGTCCCCGGCCGAGCTGCCGATCGGCGTCGTCACCGCCTTCTGCGGCGCCCCGTTCTTCGCGATCGTCCTGCGGACGAGCAAGAGCTTCAGATGACGGCGGTCGCGATCGATCGGGTCTCCGTCTCGCTCGGCGGGTCGAGGGTGGTCGAGGGTGTGAGCGCGACCGTCGAGCCGGGTGAGTGGCTGACGCTGATCGGGCCGAACGGCGCCGGGAAGAGCACGCTCCTGCGCGCGGTCGCGCGGCTCGTCGAGTTCGAGGGCTCGATCCGCCTCGACGGCACCGAGGTGACCGCGCTCCGGCGGCGCGACCTCGCCCGGCGGATCGCGTTCGTCCCCCAGTCTCCCGTCCTTCCGCCCGAGATGCACGTGCGCGACTACGTGCTGCTCGGCCGGACCCCGTACGTCGGCACGTTCTCCACCGAGAGCCGCGCCGATCACGAGGCGGCAGACAGGGCGATCGCGCGGCTCGAGCTCGGCGCTTTCGCGACGCGGCCCCTCGGGACGCTCTCGGGCGGAGAGCAGCAGCGCGCCGTGCTGGCGCGGGCGATCGCTCAGGAGGCGCCGGTGCTCCTCCTCGACGAGCCGACGACGGCCCTCGACATCGGCCGCCAGCAGCAGGCGCTCGAGCTCGTCGCCGAACTGCGGGCACAGCGGGCACTCACGGTCCTCTCCGCGATGCACGAGCTGACGCTTGCTTCGCAGTACGCCGACCGGCTCGCGCTCCTGAGCGCCGGGCGGCTCGTCGCGATCGGCGCGCCGGGCGAGATCGCGACGCGGGAGCTGATCTCGGAGCACTACAACGCCCGGGTCGAGGTCGTCTCCGACGACTCGGGGCCGATCGCGGTGATTCCCGTCCGGAGGCGATCCTGACGGGGGCGCTGGCCGTTCAGGGCGTGTCGAGCTGGGCGGGCAAGAGCCTCGTGACGACCGCGTTGTGCCGGTTCTTCGCCCGCCGGGGCGTGCGGGTGGCGCCGTTCAAGGGGCAGAACATGTCGAACAACGCCCGCGTCGTCGAGGGCGGCGAGATCGGGGTCGCCCAGTACCTCCAGGCACTCGCGGCCGGCGTCCGCCCAGACGTCCGGATGAACCCCGTGCTCGTGAAGCCCGAGGGCGAGCGGCAGAGCCAGGTCGTCGTCGAGGGGAAGCCCGATCTCGAGCTCAGCGCGCTGCCGTGGCGGGAGCGCGGCCCGATGCTCTGGCCCCCGATCGAGCGGGCGCTGCACGAGCTCCTCGGCGAGTTCGACCTCGTCGTGATCGAGGGCGCCGGCAGCCCGGCCGAGATCAACCTCCGCAGCACCGATCACGCGAACATGCGCGTCTCGCAGGCCGCGGGCGCGCCGGTGATCCTCGTCGCGGACATCGACCGCGGCGGAGCGTTCGCGCACCTCTACGGCACGTGGTCGCTCGTCGAGCCGGAGCCGCGCCGCTCGATCCAGGCGTTCGTCCTCAACAAGTTCCGCGGCGACCCGGCCCTCCTCGCCCCCGCACCGGCCGAGCTCGAGCGGATGACGGGCGTCCCCGTGGCCGGGGTCCTGCCGATGCTCCAGCACGGGCTGCCGGACGAGGACGGGGCAACGCAACACGCCGGCGGGGGACGGAGGGGGCCGAGGGTTGCCGTCGTTCGCTATCCCACGGCGTCGAACCTGGACGAGTTCCGCGCGGCGGAGCAGGTCGCCGACGTCGTGTTCGCGACGACGCCGTCCGCGCTCGACGGCGCCGACCTCGTCGTCCTTCCCGGGTCGAAGCACGTCGCTTCCGATCTCATGTGGCTCCGGGCGACCGGGATCGACAAGGCCGTTCGCGAGCGCGCTCGGCGCGGCCGCCGGGTGCTCGGGATCTGCGGCGGCCTGCAGATGCTGGGCGAGCGGGTGCTCGACCCGGACGGCGTCGAGGGCGCGGCGACCGGCCTCGGGCTGCTGCCCGTCGAGACCGCTTACGGCCGCGAGAAGGTCACGCGTGAGGTGACGGCGCGCTTCGGAGCCGTCAACGGCGCGTGGACCGCGCTTGCAGGCCTGAGCTTCCGCGGGTACGAGATCCGCCACGGGCAGACGACTTCCACCGGAGCGGCGAACGAGGCGCTCGCGGGCGGCCTCGGCTTCGTCGACGGGCCGGTGCTCGGGATCTCGGTGCACGGCCTCCTCGAGGATCCCGGGACGGCGCGCGCGCTGCTCGGCGCCGCGCCCGAGCAGTCGCTCGACGATGTGTTCGAGGCGCTCGCGGATGCGATCGAGGAGCATCTCGACACCGATCTCTTCGTCCGCCTCGCGGGGCTCGGGTAACCCGCACCTCTACGATCGCAGGGTGAAGGCGGTCGCGATCGATCTCGACGGCGTCCTCGGCGACACGCGACCGCTCTACGATGCGTGGCTCGTCGACGTCTCCCGCCGCGCGCAGATCGACCCGGCGAGGCTCGACGAGCAGCTACCGAACTGGCGCGTCCTGCTCACCCGGTTCGCCGAGGATCACGCGCCGGTCTATCTGCGGCCGAGCGCCCCCGCGTCGGCGGCGCTCCGACGGCTTCAGGCCGACGGCGTCCGGATCGGCGTCTTCACGGACGCGCCCGAGGAGCTCGCCGTCGTCGCGGTCGCCCATCTCGGAGC
>DASZLW010000416.1:0-2268 GCA_035552175.1 Gaiellaceae bacterium
AGGATGCCCACGCCGTTGCCGGCGACGAAGACGAAGAGCGCCAGTGACGTGAGGCGCTTCCGCAGCTCGCGGCGTCCGGCGGAGATCGGGCGCAGGGGTGCCCCGAGCGCCGCTGTGTGTGGACTTGAAGCCGTCATCGAGGGTGTTTCCGGTGCGACGCAGGCCGCTCGGGACAGCGAAGCATAGTTTCCCCTCCGCGCCAAGAGCGCGCAGCCGCGAAGATGCAGGCATGGCAGAGGCCCGGAGAACCGACGAGATCGAGGGGACGCCCCGGCGCGAGGAGCCCTACGGGCCGCTCCGGCGGGACGTGCGCCTGCTCGGCTCGCTGCTCGGCCGGGTCCTCGTCGACCAGGAGGGCGCGGGTTTCCTGGAGGCGGAGGAGCGGGTCCGCGCGAGCGCCCGGCGCTCGCGCGAGCTCGGCGACCCGTCGATCGTCCGCGACGCGGTTCGCCGCCTCTCGGCCGACGAGCAGGCGACCATGCTCCGCGCGTTCGCGAACTACTTCCAGCTCGCGAACACCGCCGAGCAGCACCATCGCATCCGGCGCCGCCGGGCAGGCGCGGGGGCCGACGAGGGGTCGCAGCGCGAGTCGCTCGACGAGGCGTTCGAGCGCCTGTCGGTGCTCCCGCCGGAGGAGCTTCACCGCGGGCTCGAGCACGTGTCGCTGCAACTCGTCCTGACCGCGCATCCGACCGAGGCGACGCGGCGCACGCTCCTGCGCGCCCACGTCCGCATCGCCGGCCTCCTGACCCGCAACGACGATCCCGACCTGACGACCGACGAGCGCGCAGAGCTCGCGGACGAGCTCGCGGAGGAGATCACGATCCTCTGGCAGACCGACGAGGTTCGCGCCGACCGCCCGCGCGTCGGCGACGAGATCCGCCACGGGCTCTGGTTCTTCGAGGAGAGCCTCTTCGACGCGGGCGAGCGGCTCCTGCGCGAGTACCGCCGCCTGGCCCCGGACCTGCGACCTCCGTTCTCTTTCGGGAGCTGGATCGGCGGCGACCTCGACGGCAACCCCGAGGTGAACGGCGACACGATCTCGACCGCGCTCGAACGGGCGCGTGAGACGGCCCTCTCCCGTTATCGCTCAGACGTCCGGCTGCTCGCGATCTCGATCTCGTCGAGCCGCTCGCTCGTCGACGTCTCGCCGGAGCTCCTCGAGTCGATCGCCCGGGACGAGCGCGAGTGCGTCGGCTACCGGGACGAGATCGTGCAGATGATGACGAGCGAGCTGTACCGCAAGAAGCTCTCGTACATGTGGTGGCGCCTCGGAAACGACGGGTACGCGACCCCCGAGGATCTGATCTCCGACCTGCGAGTGATCCGGCGGAGTCTCGAGGCGAACCGCGGCCGGCGCATCGCGGAAGGTGCGATCGCGGCGCTCGAGCGGCGTGTCGAGCTGTTCGGCTTCCACCTCGCGCGGCTCGACGTCCGGCTCCATGCGAGCGAGGTGCGCGCGCCCACCGACCGGACCCGCAACGTGTTCGACGCAGTGGCGGCCGCGCGTGGGCGGCACGGCGCGAGCGCCCTCGACACGGTGATCGTCTCCGCCACCGAGAGCGCCGAGGACATCCTCGGGGTACTCGACCTGACGGACGAGCCCGTCGCGGTCGTGCCGCTCTTCGAGACGATCGCCGACCTCGAGTCGGCGGCGGACACGGTTCGCATCCTGCTCGCGGATCCGCGCTACGGCGCGCGCGTCGCCGAGCGCGGCAAGCGGCTCGAGGTGATGGTCGGGTACTCCGACTCGGGCAAGGACGGCGGCTACCTCGCGGCGCAGTGGGCGATCTACAAGACCCAGGAGGCGCTCGCCGAGGTCGCACGCGAAGGCGGGATCGAGCTGACGATCTTCCACGGCCGCGGCGGCAGCGCGGGGCGCGGCGGCGGCCCGACGCACGCGGCGATCCTCGGCCAGGCTCCCGGGCACCCGCCGGGACGGCTGAAGCTCACGGAGCAGGGTGAGACGATCTCCTTCAAGTACGGGTTGCCCGGGATCGCCTACCGCTCGCTCGAGGCGGCACTCGCCGGCACCGTGCTGAGTGCGTTCCCCCGGATCGTGGGCCGGGTGCCCGACGCACGCGAGCGCGAGCTGCTCGACCGCCTCGCAGGCCTCGCGGAGCGGGCCTATCGCGCGCTCGTCTGGGAGAGCCCCGGGTTCGTCGAGTTCTTCCGCGCCTTCACACCGGCGGACGAGCTCGCGCTGCTGACGATCGGCTCCCGGCCCGCCCGGAGGCCCGACGGCCCCGACTACCTCGGCTCGCTCCG
>DASZLW010000417.1:0-3161 GCA_035552175.1 Gaiellaceae bacterium
CCATGACCGCAGACGGAAACCACGCCCGCGTTGACGGCTTCGTCTCACTCGACGTCGTCGCAACCGCATTCCTTGTCGCCGTCGGCCTCAAGCTCGCCGACCCGATCATCGGCCTCATCATCACCCTCGTGATCCTCAAAATCACCTGGGACTCCTGGCGCACCGTCCGCGCCGCCACCATCGACCTCGACTACGTCGAAGGACTCGACAGGCAACACAGCAGCTCATGACCGGGCTGTAGGAGCTCAAAAAAATCAGCTCCCGCGAGTCCGAAGACCTACAGGAGCTGAGTGCCGGATCCAGCGAACCCGAGGGCCCCCTAGATCCGACTCGCGGAAAGTACTTCGACGCCCCGACCGCGTCAACCCAATCGCGAGCCGAATGAACGCTCAGAGCGAACAATTCGGCGACCCTAGCCACGGCATTGAACGTCGGCTGAGGGCGAACGTCGGCTGAGGGCGTGTCGGTCACGAGCCTCCGGACACAAACGAGTGACCCCCAACCAGCACCTCTGGGGTTCGCCGACTCTCTCGCGAAGCGGAAGTGAGACCAACACAGGCTTCGCGCGGAGAGTCGGCCTCGCTCGCAATGCTCGACCGAACACAATGGCAAGGCTTGCCCAGGTCGATTGTTGTTCGCTGAAGCAACAAAAAAGCCCCTGTGCGGGGCTTTTCGATGGGCGGTACTGGGCTCGAACCAGTGACCCCCAGCTTGTCGAGCTGGTGCTCTCCCAACTGAGCTAACCGCCCCGGTCGCGTCGCAGTTTAGCTCACATCGGGGGCCGGCCTCTACGCTGGTGGTTCCCTACCCTGGAGGTTCGATGTCGTTCGTCGTGATCAACGCAGTCGACGTGGCGCCCGAGAGTCGCGCCGAGTTCGAGGAGCGGTTTGCCCGGCGGGCCGGGACCGTGTCCCAGGCCTGCCGGGTTCGAGGCCTTCGAGCTGCTCAAGCCTGCCGGCGAGGAGCGGTACCTCGTCTACACCCGCTGGGCGAGCGAGGAGGACTTCACTTCCTGGATGAAGTCCGGCCAGTTCTCGGAGGCGCACACCCGGCACGCCGACCGGGCTCCGATGAACGCCGAGAGCGAGGTCTGGCGGTTCGACGTGCTCGAGGCCGAGTACGGCGGCCGCGCGCCCGACTAGGGCGCCCGGCTAGCTTGGGGGCTAGCGCGCCGATGCGAACCGCTCGAGCTCTGCGCGACGGGTCGCGAGCTGCGACGCTCCCGCGGCGCGGGCGGCGTTCCACGAGAGCAGCCCGCCGCCCGACGCGCTGCGGGCGAGCAGTGCGGCCGCGAGCTTCGACCGGAGCGGCGGGGCGAGCGACGGGAGCCGCGCGAGGAGCGTCGGCACCGCGTCGTCGCTGAGGCTTCCCACGTACCCCGCATCGATATGCGGCCGCGCCAGGTTCGTGCGCGCGATCAGCGCATCCGGATCGAGCACGTTGAGGGCGATCGTCGCGGCGAATCCGGCGACGACGGCACCGGTCGCAAACCGGCGGCTCTGGCCTCGCAGCACCGTTGCGAGCAGCCACACGAACACGACCGCGAGCCAGAGGATGACCCCGATCGCATAGATCCGGAGCTCGGTCAGGCCGTAGCCGCGCTCGTAGAGCCACATCCGGTCGAGCGCCGACACCATCACGACGAGCACCAGCCCGACGAGCGCCGCCGAGAGCCCGCGGACGAGACGGGCGCCGCGCTCTCCCGGTCGTACGAGCATGTTCAGCCCGAGCAGGAGCGGCAGCACGAGGATCGCGACCACCACGAGCTCGAAGAAGCCGTGCCGCGCGTACTGCGCGTAGGTCAGATGGAGCCGCGACTCGACGAGCCCGCGACCGCCGAAGAGGTAGCGGGCCTGCACGGCGACGAAGCCCGCGAAGAGCAGATCGACGACGCCCAACGCGACGACGACCTCGGTCACTCCCACGGGCGGCCGCTTCAGGCCGACGGCCTCGACCATCGCGGCGCCGAGCCTCCCGTCCTCGCGCTCCGCCAGCAGATCGTGCAGAAGCCCGACCGAGAGCCAACCCACGCCGACGGCGATCCCGATGTGGATCGCGAGGCTCCCGACATTCGGCACCGCCGACTCGAGCAGGCTCTTGAACACGGCATCGGCCGCGACGAACAGGCCGCCGAAGAGCAGCACGAGCGGAAGCCCGATCGCGAAGCCCCGGCCGACCGCGATCGCGTTCCGGCCTCGCGACCGGCTGCGAAGCTCGGCCCACGGAACCTCGTTCTCCATGAACGCCACGGCGCCGCCGAGCGCCGCGGTTCCCGCCGACACGGCGCCGACGAGGTAGTCGGACACCTCCGCGTGGACCACCCGAGGCGCCGTCCGCCTGAGGGCCCCGAGCGCGATCGCGCCGGCGATCCCGACGAGGTTCACCGCCACGAGGAGCGGCGAGTCGTGCCACGCGAGGAGCGCCGCGAAGAGGAGGAGCGGCGCGGCCATCGCCCGCCGGCCCTGATGCAGCGCGATGCCGCCTACCCGCAGCAACACCCAGAGCGCCGAGACGAACGCGCCGGCGAAGATCGCCGCGTTGATCCCGAGCGGTCGACCCTGGAACAGAACGTCGGCGACGACCCCGAGCACGACCCCGGTCGCGAGCAGCCCGACCGCCGTTTTCTGGCGAGGCGTCATCAGCCGCCAACGCTAGTAGCCGATCTTGTGGAAGATGTGAACGTGCCGATCCGGACCAGAGTGATCCTCGACGTCGACACGGGCACCGACGACGCGATCGCGATCATGCTCGCGGCGCTCCACCCGGACATCGAGCTCGTCGGGGTGACGACGGTCGCCGGGAACGCGTCGCTCGCCCACACGACCGAGAACTCGCTCCGCGTGCTCGACCACATCGGGCACGAGGTCCCCGTCTTCGCGGGCGCGGCCGGGGCGCTCGTTCCCTCGACTGCGGTCTCCGACCAGTCGGAGCGCAGCCGGAGGATCCACGGCGATCTCCTCGACCTCCCCGCCGCGCGCTCGACCGCCCAGCCCCGGCGCGCTGCCGAGTTCCTGATCGACTCGTTCCCCGAGGGCGGCGACGTCGTGCTCGTCCCCACCGGGCCGCTGACGAACATCGCGACCGCGCTCACCCTCGACCCCGGCCTCGCCGCTCGCATCCCGCGCCTCGTGCTCATGGGCGGGAGCCACGTCCGGGCGAAC
>DASZLW010000418.1:0-8075 GCA_035552175.1 Gaiellaceae bacterium
AACCGCACATCATCTGGCGCCGAGTTGGCACGCACACCATCTTCCACCGTCCGTGAAGCTGGATAGACCCTCGCTCCATGTGGCATCGTCAGTAGTTGGGCGTTACTACGACCCCACCAACGGACAGTTCATCACCGTAGACCCGGCCATCACGGAGACCGGCCAGCCCTACTCGTACGCGGGCGATGATCCCATCGACAGAGCGGATCCTCCCGGACTCAGTTGGTTGTACATCTTGATTGACAAGTCGACCGGCCTGCCTTACTACGTGGGTCAGAGCATGGTTGACGTTGATGCGCGCATCGCTGCTCACGCGGCGTCAGGGCAGTTTAATCCGAACGAGGACAGTGTTTCCGGTTGATCTTGGGGATCTCACGGAGGAAGAAACGAACGATGTCGAGCAGGCTGCGATGTCAGCTCTCGGGACGGTGCAACGAGGAGCGTTCGGCTATAACCACGTGAACGTGCACCGCATGCACAGCTGGGACTACTTCTCTGCTCAACGCGCGGGAGCGGCGCTCATCGATGGGGATCCCCTTCTCAAGGGCGCAATTGACACGCTCGTGAATCGTGTTCTGGCTGGATCCGACGTCGCAGATGAGACATTCTACGACCAATATGTGGACGTATGGCGGTTCGAGCTATCCATGCCATTTGGCCCGTCTCCCACGATGGGCGTCGGAGATGAACTCGACTCATATATGAGAAGCAACGCTTGTCCGGCTAGTGGGGGCGCTCCGTATGAAACGTGGTGACGTCATTGAGGTCAACGTCAACGAGGCACGCGTCGCCTATCTTCAGGACGTCGGGCCAGGTCTGGGCCTCCGACTTGTTCGGTTCCTACCCGGCGTCCACGACGCACCTCTTCGCGAAGGTGACCTTGCGGGCTTAGTGGCCGGAGACGCGCTGTACGTCGCGCACTGCCTCGTCACGGTCCTCATTGCCGCGGGCGAGGCCCGTGTGGTCGCACGCCTTCCGGTGCCGGCTGGTGACGACGTAATACCCGCAATGGTGGTTCAGGATCTCTCAGATGATTGGCGCGAGTGGTGGGTGCGCGACGTGAATGGCGAGTCTATGCCAGCCCAAGAATTTGTTCGGCGGAATCCCTCGACACAGATCGAGGATCTTCCTCGCTCATCTGACGCACCGGGATCTGAATACTCCGAGCGAGGATCGCATCAGGCTGGACGCCCTCGAATCGAGTCCACCTTTCGAGCATGACGCCCACTTCGGGTTCACGGGCAAAAAGGGGGTCCAGAATCACCTCCCCTAGAACGACGTACGTCGCATATTTCCACGAGCGCGAAACCGCCCAGAGGTTTGCGCAAGAACTCGCGCGGCATGGTCATAACAGCGAACAAGCTGAGCGGCCCACTGATGGACTATGGAGAGTCGACGCTACGCAAGACGGCTACCGCGACGAGGCGTTCGTTGAAGAGGTTAAGAGGCGGGCCAGAAAGTACGGAGGTACCTACGACGGCGACCTCGATGTTTCAGTCTAACAGGCAAGGCTCTGGGTCGTAGTAGCCGCCTACCGGGACGAACCTGGGAAGCGTGCTCGACGGCACAACCTAACCAGCCGCGAAACGGCTCAGCCGCGGATCATCGGCAACAAAAGGGACGACGGTGTCCCGGGCCCCGTGTGGATCGTCGTCCTCCCACCGAACAGCTCGGGGGGCCGGTCAGTCGGATCGTCGTGCAGGTAAGGCCCCGAGCCGCGGAGCGGGACCCTGAAGTTCGCGAGCCGCGCCGCGGTCTCGCGCTCGAAGTCGCGGCCCTGCACGAGCACCCCGAGCCGGTACCCGGCCGGCGCGATCACGCTCAGCGGCCAGATCTCGACGTCGAGGCGCACGACCTCGCCCGCGACGAGCGGCTGCACTTCGTCGTGGGTGTGGAACGGCCGGTGCGGCGTGCTGCGCGCGGGGTCGAGCTTGCGGTGCGAGGCTCGCAGCCAACCCTTGCCGAGCGCCGTCCCGGGATCGTTCGAGCCCTGGAAGACGACCTCCACGCCCTCCTCGTCGTAGAGCCGGAGGATCGCGAAGATGTCCGCGTCGGCGGTGGAAGACGACGCGAAGAGCGTGAGCGCGCTCGGCCCCGTCAGCTCGGTCTCCCGCTCGAACGGCGCCGCGAGGAACTCGACGCCCTCGCCGAGAGCGTCGAACGTGACCGAGCCGTCAGTCCCCGGCAGGCCGGCGCCGAGGGCGGCAGCGTCGAGGTGGAGCGCCGTCCAGTCGGTCCGCGCCGGCGGCCACTCGGCCTCGCCTCGCTGCACGAACGTCCCGTCGACCCGCGGGACGTTCAGCAGCACCCGTGGCTGCTCGTCCTCCCAGCCGTTCTCGTCCCCCTTCAGGAACCGGCCGAAGAAGCGTTTCTGCAGGGCAACCCCCGCCGCGCTCGAGAAGGACGCCCAGTGCTCCCCGCCGTGCATCTCGAGCCACTTGTCGGACGAGGCGGCGTTCGAGAAGCCCTCGGTGTTGCCGCGGAGGTGCAGGGCCTGCCCGCCCCAGGCGCCGGCCGAGAGCAGCGGCACGGTGACCCGATCCCACCGCGGCGAGCGTTCACGATGCCAGTCGTCGTCGAGCGGATGGGCGCGCACGTCGGCGTAGAAGGCAGTGCGGCTCGCAGCGAGCTCCTCGGGCGAAAGCGTCTCCGGTCCGCACACCGTCTCGCCGGTGAACCGGCTCACCGGGCCGCGATCGCCGACGCCGTGCTGCACGTTCGTGACCTGGAGCTCGTACCAGTTGCCCCAGTTCACGCAACGGATCCCGCCGTGGTAGGTGGTGTCGCGGTAGAAGTCGGCCGCCCCCTCCCAGACGCAGATCGCGGCCAGGTGCGGCGGCTCCAGCGCCGCCACCTGCCACTGGTTCATCGCGTAGTAGGAGATCCCGCAGAGCCCCACCCGGCCGTTGCACCAGGGCTGCGCGGCCGCCCACTCGATCGCCTCGTACAGATCCCTCGTCTCGCGGGGCGACCACGGGTCGAGGAATCCGGGCGAACGGCCGGCGCCGCGGGAGTCGACGCGGACGCAGGCGAAGCCGTCAGGCACGAACCGCTCGGGGTCGACCGTCTCCCAGTTCTGGAACGCGTTCTCGGAGCCCACGAGCACCTCCGGATGGCGCGCGACGAGGATCCGCCACTGATCCGGGTAGCCGTCCTGGTAGGCGAGCCCCTTGCCGTAGGGGCCGCAGGTGAGGATCGCCGGATGGAGTCCGTCCCCCTCCGGGCGGAAGACGTCGCCCCGAAGGACGACGCCGTCGTCCATCGGGACCTCGACGTCCCACTCGATCAGCATCGCGCGCGGGCTACGCCGCGGCGACGGCGGCGTCGGTCACGCTCGCCCAGCGCTCGACAGCGGGCTTGAGGATCCCGAGCGCAGCGTCGACCGACTTGTCGCCCTCCGGCAGGAACGCATAGAGCGAGACGAGTGCGAAGGCATCGACGCGGCCGGTCGCGAAGATCCGGTCGAGTGCGGCAACCGTGTCCTCGACGGTCGGCCCGCCGGGCTCCTGCGCCATGTGCGCCGGAATCAGCTCGCGATCCAGGATGTCAAGGTCGATGTGGACGTAGAGAAGGTCGGTCTCCGCCGCGAGCCGGTCGACCGCCGGGCCGAGCTCCGGCGAGTCGATGCCGACGACGGTGATGTCGCTCGCCTCGACGATCGTCGTCTCCTTGTCGCCGAGATGGCGGACGTCGACCATGACGATCTGGTCGGTCGTGAGCGGCACCTCGATTCCGGCTCCCTTGCGCCAGGCCGGGAGGCAGAACCCGGCGACGGTGGAGACGGGCATCGCTCCGAGGAGGCCGTCGGCCTGCGTGCTCGGCGTGTTGAAGTCGCCGTGCGCATCGATCCAGACGAGCCCGATCTTCGTCATCTGCCCGAGGCCCTGCTTGAGCCCGCCGACCATGCCGGGGACGCACGTGCAGTTCCCGCCGACCATCATCACCTTCTTTCCCGCGCGCACTCCCTCGGCCACCGCTTCGGCGATGCGCCCGCCGAGCAGCGAGACGTCTGCGACCGGATCGTCCTCGACCGTCTCGTCGAGATCGATCTTCGCCTGCGCGAAGGTCAGCTCCCCGTCGATCGGCTCGTAGACCCCGGCCTCGCGGAAGAGCTCCCACTCCGGGGCGACGTTCACGCGCGGCAGGGTGCGGCGGCCGTACAGGTAGGCAATCGGGATCTCGACGACGTGCAGGTCCATTGCGCTCCTTCGTGGATTCCGGCGGCCTCGCGAGCGTAACGGCTCGACCGTGCACCGGAGGCACTCCCGCCATCGATATCCATGATCGGGGCGTCTCTAAGATCGCGCCGTGAGCGAGCTCCGTCATCCGCGTCCGGTCGGGCCCGGCGACGGGATCGCGATCGTCTCGACCTCCTCGCCGGTGAAGCCGGACGACCTCGAGCGGCTCGTCGCGTACTTCGAGGGTCGGGGCCATCCGGTCACGGTGATGCCCCACGCCGCCGCGGCCACCGGCTACATCGCCGGACCGGCCGCGGATCGCGCAGCCGACCTGATGGCGGCGTTCGCCGATCCGGAGGTGCGGCTCGTGATGCCCGCCGAGGGCGGCGAGGGCGCCGCGACGCTGCTCGAGCTCCTCGACTTCGACGCGATCGGCGAGAGCGGCAAGGTCTTCGTGGGGCTCTCCGACACCTCGATCCTCGCGAACGCGATCGTCGCCCAGGCGGGGCTCGCGACGCTTCACGGCCCGACCGGGCACAGCTTCTCGCGTCCCGAGGTGGACCCGTACACAGAGGAGTGGTTCTGGCGCCTCGTCTCGGGGCCGATCGCGGGAGCGGAAGTCGACGGCGGCAGCTGGCGCATTCCCCAGGGGTCGGGCAGCGGTATCACGGGGCACGTCGCCGGCGGCCATCTGCGGACGATCCGGACGATGATCGGCACCCGGTGGATGCCCGACACGCGCGGCGCGATCTTCGTGATCGAGGAGGTGGACGTCACCTGGGCGCAGATCGACAGTGCGCTCACGCATCTCCGCCTCGCCGGCGTGCTCGACGAGATCGCCGCGCTCGTCGTCGGCGAGCCGCGCGGCTGCGTCGCCGGCGACTCGCCCGACGCGGGCTGGGACGAGATGATCCTGCGGGTCTCCGGCGTGAGGTGCCCCGTCGTCACCGGCGCCGAGTTCGGCCACACGGCACGAAAGTTCGGGCTCGGGATCGGCTGCGCGGTCGAGCTCGACCTGTCCGGCGAGCGCCCGGTTCTCCGCTACGTCGACGACTTCGTCGCCTGATCCCAGCGCGCGAGCGCCGGGCGCAGGATCCCGATCGCGGCGGTGATCGACTTGTCGCCCTCGGGCGCGACTGCGTAGAGCGACACGAGGGCGAACGCACCGACCCGGCCCGTGTCGAACATCGGCTCGAGTGCGGCAACCACTTGCTCGACGGTCGGCCCGCCTGCCTCCCTCGCGTAGTGCGCCGGCACGAGCGCGGGATCGAGCACGTCGAGGTCGATATGGACGTACAGCAGGTCGGTCTCGGCCGCGAGCCGCTCGACGGCGGAGCCGAGCGCGGGCGAGTCGACTGCGACGACCTCGATGTCGCTCGCCTCGACGATCGTGCGCTCCGCCTCGCTCATCCGGCGCACGTCGACCATGAGGATGCGATCCGCCGGAATCGGCGCTTCGAGCCCGGTGGCCGCACGCCATCTCGGCTGGCAGAAGCCGGCGACGGTCGCCACGGGCATCCCGCCGAGCAGGCCGTCGGCGCTCGTGCGGGGCGTGTTGAAGTCGGCATGGGCGTCGATCCAGACGAGCCCGATCCTCGTCTCGGCGCCGTGCCCCTGCTGCAGGCCGCCCACCATCGCGGGAACGGACGTGCAGTTCCCGCCGAGGAGCAGCGGCTTCCGGCCGGCGCGGACGCCCTCGGCGACGGCCGCGGCGATCCGGCTTCCGAGCAGCGACACGTCGGCGACCGGGTCGGTCTCGACGATCTCGTGGAACCCGAGCGAAGCCTGCGCGAAGCAGACCTTCCCGCCGACCGCGTCGAAGATCCTCGCCTTCCGGAACGACTCGCATTCGGGAGTCGGAAGCATCCGCGGCCCGGGGCGTCCGTAGCGATAGGCGACCTGAACCTCGACGACCTGCAGGCCGATCACGGCACGGCCGGATCGATCGACGGGATCACGGGCAGGAGGAGCGAGGAGGGATGGTCGGGCCCCAGGTGGATCGTCGTCACGCCGCCGAACACGTCGGGAGGGCGATCGTCCGGATCGTCGTGCAGGTACGGCCCCGACCCACGCAGTGCGACGGCGAAGTTGGCGAGCCGTGCCGAGTCGTCGCGCTCGAAGTCGCGCCCCTGGATGCGCAGCGCGACCCTGAACCCTTGCGGCAGGATCACGCTCAGCGGCCAGATCTCGACATCGAGCTCGTAGATCTCGCCCGGACTCAGCGGCTCGACGCGATCGTGCCGGTGGTAGGGCCGGAACTCCGTCGAGAGGGCCTCGTCGAGGCGTCGGTGCGACGCCCGCAGCCACCCCTTGCCGAGCGCGGACCGGGGGTCGTTCGATCCCTGGAAGGCGATCTCCCGCCCGTCCGGGTCGTAGACCCGGATCACGAGGAAGAGGTCGGCATCGGCGGTCGAGCTCGAGACGAAGAGCTTCGCCGAGGCCGGTCCCGTGAGCTCGGTCCGCTCGCCGACCGGAGGCGCGAGCAGTTCGACACCCTCCCCGAGCGCGTCGAACGAGAGCGTCGCCGCGGTCGGCGACGGAGCCGGACGAAGGTCGCCGGTGCTCGCGAGATGGAGCCGCCCCCATCGGGTCCGGCGAAGCGGCCACTCGCTTTCGGCGCGATCCTCGAACGTCCCGTCGACGCGCTGGAGCCGCAGCCGAACCCGTGGCTCGTCCGGCCAGCCGGCCCGTTCGTCCCGGAGGAACCGGCCGAAGAAGCGCCGCTGCAACTCGACCCCCCGCGCGGTGTAGAAGCTCGCCCAGTGCTCGCCGCCGTGAAGCTCGAGCCACCGGTCGGCCGAAGCGGCCCGGACGAAGGCCTCCGTGTTCCCGCGCAGGTGCATCGCCTGCCCTCCCCAGGCGCCTGCGGACAGGAACGGGACGCCGACCTGCCCGAGGTCGGCCGAGAGGGCACGATGCCAGCCGTCGTCGAGCGGGTGGGCCCGGATGGTCGGGTAGACGTCCGTACGGTTCTGCGCGAGCTCCTCCGCGGTGAGCGTCTCGGGTCCGCAGACGAGCTCGCCGGTGACGCGGCTTCGAGGCCCGCGCTCGCCGCGCCCGTGCTGGACGGGCTTCACCTGGCGCTCGAACCAGTTGCGCCGGTTCACGCACAGGATCCCGCCGTGGTAGCAGGCGTCGCGGTAGAAGTCGGCGGCGCCCTCCCACGCGCAGATCGCAGCGAGATGAGGCGGGCGCAGCGCCGCCACCCGCCACTGGTTCATCGCGTAGTACGAGATTCCGCTCATCCCCACGCGCCCGGTGCACCACGGCTGCGCCGCCACCCATTCGATGCAGGCGTAGGCGTCTTCGGCCTCGCGGGGCGACCAGGGATCGAGGTAGCCCGGCGAACGGCCCGCACCGCGCGAGTCGACCCGGATGCAGGCGTATCCCTCCGGCACCCAGCGCTCCGGATCGACGACCTCCCAGTTGGCGTAGAGGTTCGACGACCCCTCGACGGCATCGGGATAGCGGTCGGCCAGGATCGTCCACTGGTCGGGGTAGCCGTCCTGGAAGGCGAGGCCCTTGCCGTAGAGGCCGTAGCTCAGGATCGCGGGGGAGGGCCCGCCGCCCGGTGGCCGAAAGACGTCTGCGCGCAACGAGACTCCGTCGTCCATTGCGAGCTCGACATCCCACTCGACGAGCATCCCGTCGCGGAGCTCGACCCGGTCAACCTCCGCGCTCACAGCGTGATTGAAACATGCGCGTTGTCGATCCAGGCCCGTCGCGTTCCATCGCGAATGCGAAGATCGCCGCCACGAATGCCGTCGAACGTGGGAGGGACCGTGACAGTTGGATGGGGAATCGTCTCGACAGCCGGGATCGCCGACGAGTCGGTTGCGCCCGCTCTCGCGAAGCTCGAGGGTGCCGAGCTCATCGGAGTGACGAGCCGCGACCGGA
>DASZLW010000419.1:0-13049 GCA_035552175.1 Gaiellaceae bacterium
GGTGCGCGCGTAGATGAAGATCTCGAGGACGTTGTAGGCGCCGCTCAGGAGGCCAGCGAACGACCCGTCGACGTCGGTGTCGATGCTCGCTTTAACGGACCCCGTGACGGTGTAGTCGTACAGCAGCTGCCCGATCGGCGAGGCGAGCACGATCTTGTTGCTCGCCCCTGAGCGCGCCACGACAAGCTGATCCCCAGCTGCGGACGGGCTCCCGTCGGTCAGGTCGCTGATCTTCGAATCAGCCATTTACGCGATCGAGAGCAGCCCCGACGCGTTGAAGACGACGTTCACGTCGGCGCCGGTCGGGGTGAACGACGTGACGTCGAAGATCGCGACGAGCGGCGATGTCGAGTCGGTACCCGTGTCCTTGTAGAGGATCACGTGCGTGAACGCCGACCCGGAGACCGCGGTAACCGTGATGTCGTTCGCGTCGAAGACACCGTTCGTCGACGTCTTCCCTGCGAGGTTGCCGGAGCGGGCGATGATCGAGGCGCCGGTGAGGTCGGAGACGAACTCGTGCGCCGAGCTGAACGTGCTCGAGTAGAAGAGAATCTTGACGTTGTCGCCGATCAGGTCGACCTTCGTGCTCTTGCCGAGGATGTGGGCGGCGCCCTGGGGGTAGAGCTGGGAGGCCACGGTCTAGGCCTCCAGCGGGAGCTCGTGGGTCTCGTCGCCGATGTGGACGAGCACGGGGCCCGTCTCGCCCGGGTCTCGGCGGGTCAGCGACGCCTGGACGCCGGGGTTCGCGGCGAGGAGCTGCTCGAGCGCGGCGAGCTCGGAGTCGGACATTGGGATGCGTGAGCTGCTCAGCAAGGAAGGGCTCCTGACGTGGGACGGTCGGTGCCCGGGTCTATCGGCGGCTATGTCTGGAGCGCCAGGGTGAGCGTCGCCCTGGTGACCGCCGAGACGGAGTCGACGTTGAAACGGAAGATGTCTCCGGCGGAGACCTTCGTCGTCCAGCCGGGCAGGGCCGTGTCGATCGCCTTGTCGTCGCTGCTGAGCGTCGGCAGGTCGGCCGCCGCGATCGTGTTGACGACGCTCCCGGGGAAGCCGAAGTAGTCGGTCTTCCAGACGTCGACGACGAGGTCGCCGACCTGGTCGGCGAGGAGCCGCCATCCCGCGATCTGGCAGTTGAAGTCAACTGCGACGTCGCCTTTCACGCCGACGGTGATCGTCGAGCCGAGCCCGTCGATCGTGAAGACGAGCGTGCGCTGCGCCGCGAGCTGCCACGCCCGGCGCTCCTGCACCTTCATCCGCCGCTCGAGGTCGCCGTAGACCTTCGCGTGGGCGCTGCTCGGGACGAGAGTCCTCATTCGGCGTCCTCGCTGGTGATGATCTGGCTGACGAGCTCGAAGCCATCATCGTCCCGGCCCCAGTCGAGCCCGTAGACGCGGCTGACGCCGATGATCGGCTTCCGTAGCCGGCGGGAGGCGAAGACCGGCACGGTGTCGTGGATCCAGTACTCGGTCTTGACGATCGGCGCCTTGTCGGGGTTCGGGACGATCGTCAAGAGCTCGCGGGGGTTCGCCCGGAGCGCCGCCTCTTCGAGCGCGAGCGTGTCGAGAAGCGCCTGGTTCGTGATCTGGTTCTGGACGGGCTGGTCTTCGAGCACCGTGTAGCGGGCCTGCGAGTCGGTGTCGGCCCAGGTGCTGACGAGCGTGAACCCGTTCGTGACGACGTCCGCCTCGACGCTCGGGACGCTCGTGCCGCCGAACATGTGGCCGAGGTTCGCGACCGTCTCCATGTCGGTCGTGCGGCTGATCTTCTGGATCGAGCGGTTCCCGAGGTCCCAGGCGAAGACGGCATTCGGCTTGTAGTTGCCGGCGGTGCCCCGGATGCTGAGGCGGGCATGGGTGCCGTCGATCGAGTCGATCGGGTCGAGGATCACGTCGCAGATGCCCATGTTCGTGAGGTCAGCGAGCGCGACGCCGACGAAGTACTCGTCGTAGGTGACCTCGACCTCGGTGGGCGCGTCGAAGGTGCCGCCGCTCGTCGTGATCCCGGTCGGGCCGACGAACGCGTTCGAGGCGTCGACGAGGCCCTTGGCGACGTTGTCGACGCGGTCGATGTAGTAGACGGTCGAGCCGTAGCTCGCGACCGAGCCGAGGCAGGCGCGGTGGTTCAGCACCTGCCAGTTGTCGAAGCAGGTCACCGTCGTCGTCGCGGTGTCCTCGTCGCCTTCGTCGTCGAGCTGCCATACCCGCCAGATGTAGAAGATCGTCCAGGGCGGTGTGGAGCCGTAGGGGCTCGCGCCGGTTCCGGGGGTGCCGGCGACCGCGGCGGCGTCTCGGCGGTACACCTTGACCGTCCTGTTGCCTTCGGAGAGGTACGGGAACTGGACGACGGAGCCGGATGCGGGGTCGACGTAGGTGTCTGTGTGCGCGAGGTTGACCATCGGGTCGTCGCTCGGCACCTGGAAGGTCAGCGACTGCGGGCGGTTCGCGCGGAACGGCCCGCTGAGCAGGTGGGAGATGTTCGTGAGCAGGCTGATCGGGGCGCCGTCGAGGTCGCAGAGGACGACGCGGACGTCGTAACGCGGCGAGTCGGCCATTTAGGCCCAGCCGTCGTTCGACTTCACGTAGGCGTGGGCGCCGCTGACGGTGATCACGTTGTCGCCCGGCTGCAGGTACCAGAAGTCGCTCTCGACCATGCTGATCGCGCCGAGCAGGTTCGCCTGGTCGCCGTTGGAGTAGAAGGTCTGGCGGATCGGGCCCATCACGAGCTCGGCGAAGTTGCCGGTCGTGATCGAGAGCGGCAGCAGCAGGCTCGTGAACGCGGAGTGGTCGCCGGCGACAACGGTCAGCCCGGTCGTCTGGTTTGTGAGCGTGAACCCGGTGACGGTCGTGCCGCTGTAGCCGGGATTGCTACCGGGCGCGATCTCGATCACGGGGAAGCTCTTGCGGTTGCCGGCGTTCGTGATCGTCGCCGGCGTGCCGGGCACGATCTGGGTGTCGGTCTCCGCAGCCGTGTAGATCGTCGGGTCGGGTGCGATCAGCGGGATCGAGAAGTTCTTGACGAACGGGTTGCTGGAGTCGTCGGTGACCGTCACCTCGCCCCAGGAGCGGACGACGATGAAGCGCTGGGCGGCGTTCGAGGGCGTCCACAGGTAGCGGCCGTCTGCCTGCCAGATCGAGTCGAGCTTCCCGAGCATGTCGTCGATCGCGGCCTGCCGGCCTGAGATGCTCGTCGTCGGCATCACGACGCCGTTGATGATCGGGTAGCGCGCGTCCCGGAAGAAGCGGTGCGGGTACATGCCATCCGCCTGCGGCACCTTGTCGACCGGCGAGCGCGTGTTCGAGGTCCCTTCGAGCCCGGTGATCGAGGTGACGCGGAGCTCGCCCGGGTCGCCCGTGTTGAAGACCACGTTCCCCGCCGCGGTGTCGATCTCTTGTGCGACTCCGATCTCGGCCATGAGCTAGCTATCGAGAGCTGCGCGCGCGGCGACCGCGTGGAGCTTCCCGGTCGGATCGGGGTCGATCAGCGAGGATCGGCCGACGGCGTGGTGGTAGTGGTTGACGGTGATCGGCTTGCTCGGCGTGAGCGGGCCGACGGTCAGCTGCCCGGCGGGGTTCCGCCCGAAGATCCCGGGCGCGAACTGGCTGAAGATCGTGCCGCGGAGCGTGACGAACTGCTCGACCTGCTGCGCCGTCAGGAGGTTGTTCTTGTGCGCCTCGATCAGCAGCGACTTCAGCGTCTTGTCGGTCGAGTCGAGCAGCTTGGTCGCAGCCTCGATCTGCGGCTCGCTGTGATCCTTCCGGTCGGTGATGTAGCCCTGGAGGTACTTCTGGAGGTTCTGGTCGGCGCCGATCTGGGGGAGCAGGCCGGCGATAGACGTCGTCGCCCGGGCCTTGAGGACGCTCTCGTAGAGCGCGTAGGGAACGATGTCTCGCTCCTGCAGCCCCGTCGTCTGGGACGGGTTCTTGAGGGCGGCGATCGTCCCGGCGACCGCGCTGATCTTGTCGTAGATCGGGCGCTGCTGCGCCGTGGTCTGTCCGGGCGTCAGCTCGCCGCGGTAGACGGCCTCTTCCTTCTTCAGCGCCGCGATCCGCGCGTCGGTACGGAGCTTCGCGAGCGCCGCGAGCTTCGTCTCGAGCTTCGCGTTCGCGTCGAAGGCGCCGGCGCCGCCGGCCGCCTTCACGTTGTCGTAGGCGATCTGGGCCTTGTCGGCCGCGATCTGCGCCGCGGCGAGCTTCGGATCCTCGGTGGCCTTCGTCGCCGCCGGCGTCTTCAGCTTCGTGATCTGGTTGTCGACCGAGGTCAGCTTCTTGATCAGCGCGTCCTTGGTCTTCGGGTCGCTCGTCGCGACGACGTCGGCCGTCAGGGTCGTCTGCAGCTGCTCGAGGTTCGCGAGCACGATCGCGTCGCGTTTCTTGGTCAGCGCTGCGATCTTCGCCGCGAGCGAGCCGGTCGTCCCGGCGCCATCAGCCTTGGCGCGAGCGAGTTGCTCCTCGGCGGCATCGAGCTCGTCGTTTGCCTGCTGCAACGCCGGGTCGGTGGCGGCGGAGGCCTTCGGGTTCAGCTTCTTCGTGATCCCGGCGATCGTCTTCGTGATCGTCGCGATGTAGCCGGCCGCGGCCGCCTTCTGGTTGCCGGTGCGGCCGGCGGCGTCCTCGTATGCCTTCAGCTCCTTGATGTCGGTCTCGTAGGCCGCGCGCTCGGCCTCGAGCGGCTTGACCCCGCCGCCGAGCGTGGTCGTCGTCTTACCGGCAGTGCCCTTCGTCGCTTTCCCGAAGACGAGCTCGCCGGTCTTCGTGTTGACGAGGTTGTCGCCCTTCCAGACGAGCGGGTTGCTCTTCGTCGCGTACTTCGACTGGTTCGAGAACGTCGTGTCGTACGGCGTCTTGAAGGTGTCGGGGTATCCGAGCCCGCCGCGCTCGTGAACGTTCGGCACCTTGCCGCCCGTCGCGAGCCAGTAGCCGCGCATGTCGTAGTCGACGATCTTCGCGTCGGGGTCGAAGTTGATCTTGTTCGTCTTCACCCACTGGCGGAACTGGAGCTCCTGGGCGGGGGTCAGCTTCGTCTGGTACGGGCCGACGCCGCCGCTCTTCGGCGGCGCCACGGCGTACTTCTTGTTCTGGGCGTAGGCGGCCGAGTACTGCCCTTCGCTCGTGAAGACCGGCGTCTGTGCGGGCGTGCCTCCGCTCGTCGTCGTGGTCGCGGTGACGGGTGCTGCGCCTGCGGCCGCGGCGACGGCGTTCGCTGTTCGGGTGCGAGTACTCGGCGAGAGGATCTGGTCGAGGGTCGGGCGAGCATTCGCCTTCGTCGTCGCCTGCTTCGCGTAGCTCGCGATCTGGCTCTCGGTCGCCCAGTACTCGTTACCGAGGTCGGCGTACATCTGCTCGTAGGACTTCGCCTGCGTGACGTTCCCAGCCGCCGTCGCCTGCTTCGCGAGCTTCGAGGCCTTGGTGCGCGCCTGGTCGTACCAGGAGGCGAGCGCCTTCAGGTCGCTGAGGTCGCCTGCGGAGCCCGGCTTCTGGTTCGCCTCGGCCCCGACGAGCGTCTCGGGAGGGATCTCCGAGAACGCGGGCTGCCGGGCCGCGGCGGCGGCAGCGGACGCCGCAGCCGACGCGGCGACGGTCGTCGCGGCCGGATTGCCGTGCGGCGTGGTCGTCTCCGGGTTGAGGTTGCTGATCAGCGCCAGTCCGGCCCGGTAGACGCTCGCGTCGAGACGGCCCTTCCGGTAGAGCTCGTCGAGGCCCGCCTTGTTCAGCCATCCCTGCTGGATCGGGCCGAAGATGTCTGTCCAGTCGAGCTTCGCCGGCGTCCCCTGGCCGGGCGTAGGGGTGGTGCCGGAACTCTTGACCGGGCCGTTCGCGCTGCCGAGCAGCCCGAAGGTGGCGGTGTGGAGAACCTGCGATCCGAAGTTCAGCGCGGTGCCTCCGAGGTCGCCAAGGATCGTCCCGAGATGGCCGCCCTCGGCGTCCTTGATCAGGTTCGACCAACCCTGCGGGCCGGAGTAGCGGTTCGGCCCGGACGCGGTCGTGGTGTTCGTCTTCATGAAGTCGGTGAGCGCGGTCAGCACGGTCGCGATCTCGACGCCCTTCTTGCCGAACTTGGCGAGCTTCGTGAGGACGGCGCCGCCGGTCTTCAGCCCGCCGCGGGCGGCGATCGCCGCGAGCGAGCCGAGCCCGAGCGACTTCGCGTCGGCCTCGGCGACCTTGGTCTCCTCGGCGACCTTCGCGCCCGAAGACGTCGGGGTGCCAGACGTGGTGATCACGGCGCTCGCTGCCGTCACCGCCCCGGAGGTCGTCACCGCGACGGAGCCAAGCGCGCGGAGCTGGGTTTCGTCTGAGGCGGCGGCGACGGCGACGGGCGTCTCCGTTGCGGTCGCCGCCACGCCGATGCCCGTCACGTCGGTTGCCGTCTTCGTCGCGGCGACGCCGACGGTGTTGAGAGACGCCACTTCCTTCAGGGCCTCGGTCTCGAAGATCGTGCGGGTGGCGCGGATCGCCTGCTGGAGCGGCGCGAAGCCCTTCACGACCTTCGCGATCTTGGCGAGCATCGAGACGATGAACACGTCCTCGACGGTCTGCTTCAGCCCGCCGAGGTCGTGGACGACGGCCTTGATCACGGGGCTGATGTCGTGGATCGCGCCCTCGACCCCGTGGATGATCTGGCCGGCGTCCTTGAGCACGGTGTTCGCGTCCTTCTGGATCGCCTTCTGGTTCTTGGTCTGCTCGAGCCAGCTCGTCCCGGAGCGGAGGAGGAGCGTGATCTGCGGCAGCACGCCCTTGCCGATCTCCTGCTTGGTGTCGTCGAGCGCCGCGGCGAACCCAGCCTGAGCCCCGGCGGCCGACTTCATGTAGGTGGAGGCGTCGCCGCCGTACTTCTTCTGCAGCTGGTCGATGACCTCGAGCGAGGTCGACTGCTGATCGAGCGCCTTCGCGTTCGCGATCTGCTCGACGGTCGCGTGCTTGGTCGTGTCGCGCAGGAGGGCTTGGTTCGTGGTGACGGTCGCGACCTGGATCCCGAGGGTGCGAAGCGACGTCGTCGTCCCGAACGACGCCTGCATGATCTGCTTCGTCGCGACGCCCAGATCCTCGTTCCGCGCCCTGGCGACGTTGGTCGCGATCGACAGCACCTGCAGGGCCTTCGAGACGTCGCCGTAGCGGCGCACGAGCGCGGTGAGAGACGTGGTGAGCTCGTCGTCGTTGAAGCCGGAGAGCTGCTGCGTCTTCTTCAGCGCCGCGTCGATCTGGCCCCCGTAGGTGCCCCAGCTGAGCCCGCTGTCGGTCAGCGCCGCACGGAGCTGCGTCTGGGCTGCCTGCGACTGCTCGGCGCTACCGACGGCGGACTTCAGCACCGCGATCAGCCCGTAGCCGCCGAGGAACGCCGTCGAGGCGAACGCGACCGCCCGCCCGAGATGGTTGAAGGCTCCGGAGGCGGCGAGGGCGCCACGCTCCTCCTTCGAGAACAGGTTGAGCGCGTTGCCGCGCTCGGCGGTGCTCGCCTTCGTCGACGCCGCGAGCTCGCGCTGGGAGGCCGAGAGGCTGATGTTCGCCCGGATAGCCTCCTCGCTCGCCGCGCCCGACTGCGCGACGACGCGCGCGTACTCCCGCAGCTTCAGGTTGACGTCTGCCTGGGCGGCCTCGACCTCGGTCAGGGTGCCCGGCAGCCTCCCGACCTGCGCCCGGAACATGTCGACCGCCGCCGGGACCTTCGCCATCTCGGAGTCGTCGACGCCGAGGTAGACCTTCGCCGAGGCGAGGAAGCCGCCGCTACCGATCACCGGCGTCCCCCGTCTCGGCGAAGCGGCGAGCGAGCGTCATCGCGTCGTCCATCCGGCTCTGGGCGGCGTGAAGCCGCTCGAGCTGCTGCATGTCGAGCTGTTCCTGCACTTCCAACCTCAGCCAGAGCGCCTCTTCGACGAGCTCCTGCACGAACTCGTCCTCGCCGACCCAGCCGCAGCCGCACTCACAGGACGTCCACCGGGTGAAGCGTGGAAACCTCCCGTTGGAGCGCTTCGCATGCCTTGCAATCCGCAGGGCAGTCGTGGTGGTGACGAAACCGGGCGAACACGTCGAGGGTGACGACCCCGAGCACCACCCCTCGCGCGTCGGTGTTGCGCTCCCTCATCGCGATCTGCGAGAGGAGCTCGCGGTCGGCGGGCGGCACCTGGGCGTAGGTGAACGTCTCGGGCGGGGTGTCCTCGTCTGCCTTGTAGGGCAGCGAGGGGGTGACGAGGCACTGCCAGCCGGCCCAGCGGCGGAGCTCGAGGCCCTGCTTGACCAGCTCGAGCACCTCGGCCTCGGCGACCGGGTCGTTCTCGGAGGCCTTCGCCTTCTCGGCGATCGCGCCTTCGACGCCGTCGGGGCGGATCAGCTCCTGCACCGCGGCGCGGCGGAGCGTGTCGGGGATCGCCTCGCCGTGCATGAGCGCGGAGACGTCGGGGATCGTGATCGTCACCTGCATCCCCGAGAAGAGGGTGATGTCGTGGGTGGCGAGGGTCTGCCAGGCGCCGGTGTTCCCGGCCCACGGCTTATCCGGCTGCTGCTTGGGTGTGCTCATTCGCTTTGCCTCCTTGGGCTGTGCGTTCTGGGTGGGTGAGAGCGTCGAGCTGTTGCTCGAGGTCGGTCAGGAACGAGAGGCAGGTGCGGAGCGAGCGCATCTGCGACTTGACGACGCTCCGGGTCGCGGCGATCGACTCGCGCGCCTGCTCGAGCTCGGGGCCGGTCATCCGATCCTCCGTTCGAGCGCTTCGCGGAGGTAGTCGGCGAGCAGCTCCCGGGAGGAAGCGAGGCCTCGGGCGAGCATGTGGATCGCGCGGACGCCGTGCTCCCCGCGGAGCGCGTCCGGGTGGCGGTGAGCGTCGTTGCCGTCGCCGTCGACCCACGACTGCTTCCGAGGCCGCTTCAGCGGCCTTCCGGAGCTGCGGCGGCCGAGCGTGCCCCACTCGAAGAAGAGCGAGCGCCAGTCGTGGATCAGGAGCCAGACACCGGGCCCGTTCGCGTCCTCGAGCGGCTCGGAGTCGGCGGTCTCGACGATGTCGGCGATCTGGTAGCCGCCGGTCGTCGCGCGGATCGCGGCGATCCCCTGTGCGGCCGCCCTCGTCAGCGCCTCCCGCTCGGCGAGCTTCGCGTGCGCCATGAACGCCGCGGTGTTGTCGTCGAAGTCGAGGTACGCGCGGATCACGCGCCGGGCTATCGGCGCTAGATCGCGCGGGCCTGCATCGAGCTGAACGCAGGCCGCTTCGCGAACTGGTCGTCGACGAGCCCGAAACCTCCGGGCGGCGCCGAGTTGCGCATCGAGTAGACGCCGAAGGAGCGGAGCCCGAGCGAGGCCCGGGCGTCCATCCCGTGCGCGACGGCGTTGTTCTGCATGACGAGCCCGTTCACGGCGACGCTGTCGCCAGCCTCGGTGCACATGATCGGGACGTCCGTCATCCCGTGGTTGTTGAGTAGCGTCCTGACGTTGTTGCCGTTGTTTCGGAACGCCCAGTCCCACGGGTTCCACGACGGGTCGACGGTGGCCGGGTCGCCGTAGAGGTGCTGATCCCAGATATGGACGAAGCGGCCGCCGGCCGCGATCATCGCCCCCGCGTAGGTGAGCCCGTCGGCTGGCTTCTGGCTCTCCGTCTTCCAGAGCGACGGCCCGATCACCGTGACGTGCGGGTGTGCCGCGACGATCGCGTCATAGGCTGCCCGGGCGTACTGGCCGGCGGTCGTGGCCGGCCACGAGGAGGGCCCGTTGTCCATGTCGGGCTCGTTGAAGACGTTGACGAAGTCGCAGATGCCGGCGAGCTGCACTGCTCGCGCGGCGAAGTCGGTCTGGCTCATCCCGCTCGAGTAGGGCGCGTTCGTCAGGCCCATCGGCACGAAGCCGCGCGCCTTCACCGCGGCGATCGCCTGGTCCGAGGCCGGCGTCGAAGGCCACCAGTCGATCCGCACCCAGCCGGGCTTGCCGTTGAAGAGCTGGGCGATCAGGTCGAGCGTCGAGGACTGCACCGCGGCGCTGAGGCTCAGGAACTCGGTCGAGACGCTGATCCCTTGCGCCGGCAGCGTCCCGAGTGCGGGCGGCGGCGCGACCGGCGGTGCCGGAGTCGGGTAGCTCTCGATGAGCATCTCTGCGACATCGACGAGTCCACGACCGAACGCCGTCTTCAGCGTCGGCAGCGCCGGCGTGCCGCCCGAGACGACGGCCGCGTCGAACGCGAGCCAGGTCTTCAGCTCGCCGGGGTTCTGCTTCGCCCAGGCCTTGTAGGCGGCGCTCGCCTGCTCGTCGGTCAGGAACCGCTGGTAGTCGGCGAGCAGCGTCACGGCCCGGCTATCGGCAGGCAGCCGGCGCCGGGCCTCTGCCGAAAGAGGCCCGGCCCGGCCTCTCGCGAAGTGCGAGGCCGGGCAGAGGGCGCTTCCCTAACGCCTCTAGAGCTCTAGTAGCTGGATACGCCGTTGTAGGTCTGGATCTGGATGTAGTTCGCGAGCGTCGCCGGGTCGGGCTGGGACTGGAAGCCGGCGGCGACCCTGATCGGGGCGCCTGAGACGTCCGGCAGCACCGGGTAGGCGGTGTAGGCGACGCTGTTCATCAGGAAGTCGACCGAGAGGAACGTCGACGCGCGAACCATCATCTCGAGCGTCTGCGTGAAGATCGTGGTCGAGAACGCCGTCCCGCTCGAGCTCCCCGTGTGGAAGTTGCGGTAGTCCTGGTCGTTCTCGAAGAGCAGCGTGAACGTGCCGCTCACCTGGAGCTTCCCCGGGACGATGTCGTAGGGGACGATCGAGGTGTCTGCCTGGAGGATCGTCGGATTCGACTTGATGTCGAGCTGGAAGCTCTCGACGGTCGCCGGTGCGGAGCCGTTCTTGCGAACGGTCACGTTCGGGTAGACGAGCGGCGTCTGCTGCACCGTCGTCAGCACCGGGTCGGTCGCGCCGAAGGTCGCGGAGAGGCCGGCGATGTCGGCGGCCACGGTCAGCACCTGGCCGGCCTGGCCCTTGATCGAGAGGCCCGTGACGCGGCAGTCGACGTACTCGTCGACGAGCGACGTGTTGCCGACCGCCTTGTAGATCGTGAGGTACGGCAGGTTGCCGTTGTTCAGCATCGTCGCCGTGTGGATGTAGTTCGGCGAGGTGCCGGAGTCGGCGTTCGCGCCGAGCGCCGCGTAGGCGAGGAGGCCGAAGTCGTCGGGGCGGACGTAGAACTCGGGCGTGCCTTCGACGTGGGCGCCGACGACGACCGACTTGCCGTCCTGGCGGGAGGAGTCCGTCTCGGCGAGCTGGATCACCTGACGTGCAGGCGAGAGGTCGCCCGAGGTCAGCTTCAGCTTGTACGTCGGGCTCGTCTGAGCGACGCCCTTCGCCGACTGGCGGCCCAGCGCAAGGGTGTAGATGTTGCCGGCAACGCCAGTCGTCATTTAGATCCGTCCTTCCAGGGTCTCGAGCACGCGGCGTCTATCGGCACCCATCCGGTCCCCGGTCACGCTTCGGGCGGACGCCTGCTAGCTCGGGCGCTTCGGGCGGACGGAAGCCGCCTCAGGCAGATCTGCGATCGCCGAGTCCGGCTGCTCGAGCTCGGGCTCGACGGACTCGCCGCCGGCGTCGAGTTCGGCCTGCTCGGCCTTGTCGGCGTCGACCTCGACCTGCATGTCCTCGGCGTCGGCCAGAGTCGGCGCCCGGCGGATGAACTCCTTGTGCGAGTCGAGTTCGTCGATCAGGCCGCGATCGTCGGTGACGATCCCGGCGGCCTCGACCACGAGGACGTCGCGGCCGTGCTGCAGCTGGAAGCGGTGGTAAGGGGCCTGAAGGACGAAGTGAACGGAATCCACGCCGCGTCTATCGGCTGGCGGCGCCCGGACGCGCACGTCCGCAGGAGCAGGCGCGGCTAGACGTTGTTGAGCGTGCCCATCGACGCCGAGACGGGAATGTTCGTCGTCGACGTGATCAGGCTCGAGGCGGTCTTCAGGTTCGCCGCCTGCATGTTGTTGCCGGTGATCGTGTTCGCAGACGTCGTGCCGATCTCCTGGTAGGCGTAGGTCTGGGTCTTCGTGCCCTGGTCGTCGTAGAAGACGTTGCCCTGCACGACCCAGGAGTTTCCGGTGTCGTTGGCGATCGCCGCGGCGCCGCCCGAGGTCGAGGCGCCCTGATCCCAGAACGCGCAACCGTTGATCGAGTGAAACGAGCCGGTGAAGTAGTAGATGCCCTGCTGAATGTTGCGCCAGAACCAGCAGCCGACGAACGTGTGGCCCTTGCAGCCCGACGAGGAGGCGTAGACGCCGCGGCCGTAGTTCGACTCGAAGTAGCAGTTCACGAACCTGTTCCCGGCGACCCCGGCGATGAAGCGGACGCCGTTCTGGTCACCGGCGACGCCCGCGGTGCCGTTGCCCCACGAGTGCAGGTTCGTACAGGCGATGTCCGAGGAGGCAATCCTGAGCCCGTTGGCGCCGCACTGGCCGATCGTGACGCCGACGAGGTCGTTGTCGTAGGCGGTCGCGAAGGAAATGTTGACGCCGTTGCCGCCGCAGTTGTTGACGTGAAGGTCGCGGAGGGATGCGCCGACGCTCTGCGCGGTGGTGAACACGACCCCGTCCCCGGACTGGCCGCCAACCTCGACGTTCTGGATCCGGGCGTAGGCGTCGGTGATCACGATCCCGCGCGCGCCGGCCTCGACGCCGCAGTCGCGAACCGAGCCCCACTTGCCGAGCGTGACCATGTCGCCGGCGAAGCCCGGCTTTCCGATCAGAACCGAGCCGAATCCGAGCGAGCCTGGGCCGGCGCCGACGACGGAGATGCCGACGAGGGCGGTTGCGCCGAGGCCCTGGCAGTAGATGCTGCCGCTCGGCAGCGTGATCTTCGCTCCGGCTCCGAAGCTAACCGCGGCGGCCGCGGCGGCGGTGACTGCCGCGCTGTCGTCGCTGCCGTACGTGAGCCCGCCGCCGTAGGTGCCGCCTGTGACGCTCGTCTGAGCGCTCACGGAGAGAGTGACGCTGGTCGGACTCGCGTAGCTGGCGATCGAGCCGGTGATTCCAGGCGAGAAGCTGACCGTGACGGTGCCCGACGCGGTTGCTGCCTGGCTGAGCTCGACGATCGAGTTGGCGGCTCGGATCCCGACGATCGTGG
>DASZLW010000420.1:0-2816 GCA_035552175.1 Gaiellaceae bacterium
GCCGCGCCCCTCGACCTCGACGTGCGCACCCTGAGCCGTCGTCATCACGAGCTCGGTCTTGTACGTGCCCGCCTCGCGCAGGCCCACGAGCGTCTCGGCGAGCTCGTCGCGCAGTTTCCCGTACACGCCCGAAACCTACCCGCGGGACCTGGAAAAGCGAACCCTCGCGGCACTTTGCCGGGATTGAAACCCTGTGCGGGCGCGGGAGAGATCCGACGCCGACCTTACTATCTCTACAGGCGCTACGAGGTGCCGTGACCGCGACGAGGCGGAGCCGGGCCTCCTCTCGTCCGCCTCCGCCTCCAAGCAGGAGGTGACGATGGCTACGACCAGGAGCAAGAAGACGGCGGACGTCGAGCCCGAGGCGGCGATGCTGGAGCCGATGCTGCCGGGGCATGGCGACATTGCCATGCGGGCGTTCGAGATCTCCGAGTCCGACGACGGGGGCGATCCCGTCGAGAACTGGCTCAGGGCCGAAGAGGAGCTGTTCGCGGCAGCGGAAGCTTAGGCCTCACGGCCTGAAGGGACCGGGGCGTGTCGCGATCGCGACGACGCGGTCGCGACCGCCCGCGGTCCCGCTGCCTATCGAGGGCTGCAGGCGCTCGCGGGGGGCGTCGTGCCGCGGATCTCGCAGAACCGGATCCCGCCCGTCAGCTCGTGGGTCCCGCGATCGAAGCTCAGCCGCACGACGCGGCCGTGCGGCAGGGTCGCGTTCGACGGAGCGCTGCAGGTCAGGCAGGTCACCGGCGACTGGAACTCGAGCACGACGGTCACCTTGCGCGGGAAGGGGAAGAAGCCGACGAGGACGAGGTGACCGCCGCCGAAGAGGCTCGCGACAGCTGCCTGCTCGCTTCCCTCGAGCCAGGCGGGCTGTTCGGCCGGGCCCTTCGCTGCCGTCGCGCCGGCAAGGGTCAGAGCGGCGAGCGAGGCGGCGAGGACGCCGCGGATCAATCCGGCCTCCAGTCCAGGATCACCTTCCCCGACTGCCCCGAGCGGGCGACGGCGAACGCCTCCTCGTAGTCCGCGTAGGAAAAGCGGTGCGTGATCACCGGGCTGATGTCGAGCCCGGATTCGACCAGCACGCTCATCTGGTACCAGGTCTCGTACATCTCCCTGCCGTAGATCCCCTTGATCGTGAGCATGTTGAAGATCAGCGGGTTGAGGTCGAGCGACATCGGGTCGGAAGGGATCCCGAGGAGCGCGATGCGGCCGCCGTGAGCCATGTTCTCGATCATCGTCACGAGGGCGGCAGGGCTCCCAGACATCTCGAGCCCGACGTCGAACCCTTCCGTCATCCCGAGCTCCTTCTGGACGTCGGCGAGGTCGCGCTCGCGCGGGTCGACTGCGAGCGTCGCGCCCATCCGGCGGGCGAGGTCGAGGCGGTACGTATTCAGGTCGGTGACGACGACATGGCGCGCTCCCGCATGCTTCGCGACCGCGACGGCCATGCACCCGATCGGCCCGGCGCCCGTGACGAGGACGTCCTCGCCGAGCACCTCGAACGAGAGCGCGGTGTGGACGGCGTTCCCGAACGGGTCGAAGATCGAGGCGACCTCCTCGTCGACCCCCGCCCAGTGGTGCCAGATGTTGGTCATGGGCATCGCGACGAGCTCGGCGAACGCGCCCGGGCGGTTGACGCCGAGGCCGATCGAGTGGGCACAGAGATGGCGGCGTCCGGCCATGCAGTTGCGGCACCGGCCGCAGACGACGTGACCTTCGCCCGAGACGAGGTCGCCGACCGAGAAGTCGCTGACGTTCGAGCCGAACCCGACCACCTCGCCGACGAACTCGTGGCCGACGACCATCGGCACAGGGATCGTCTTCGCGGCCCAGTCGTCCCACTCGTAGATGTGGAGGTCGGTGCCGCAGATGCCCGTCTTGTGCACCCGGATCAGGACGTCGTTGATCCCGACCTCGGGCTCGGGAACATCCTCGAGCGAGAGCCCCTCGGCGGCCTCGGCTTTCACGAGCGCGCGCATCCCCTGCACGCTACCGCCGTGCGAAGATCCGGCGGGTGTTCGACCACGTCACGATCCGCGTCGCCGATCGCGAGGCAAGCCGCCGCTTCTACGACACGGTGCTCGCTCCGCTCGGCCACGAGCGGAGGCCCATCGGCGAGATCTTCGACGAGTGGGGCGACTACAGCATCGCCCAGGCAGGAGCGGCGCAGGAGGGCAGCACTCCGGCGACGGCCGGTCTCCACGTCGCCTTCACGACGACCTCGCGCGAGGAAGTCGATGCGTTCTGGCAGGCAGGGGTGGACGCGGGGTACGAAAGCGACGGCGATCCCGGCCTCCGGCCGATCTACCACGACGACTACTACGGCGCCTTCCTGCTCGACCCCGACGGGAACAGCGTCGAGGCCGTCTTCCACGGGCAACCGCGTGAGGCGGGCAGCTCGATCGACCATCTCTGGCTCCGCGTCTCGGATCTCGACCGCGCAACGGCCTTCTGGGACGCGGTCGCGCCGCAGCTCGGGCTCGGAGTCCGGCGAAGCGATCGCGCGCCGCGCGTCCATGTCGAGAAGGCGGACAGGTCGTTCGCGCTGCTCGCCGGAGACCGCCCGACCTCGAACCTGCACGTGGCGTTCCCGGCGCCGGACGACGAGACGGTGCGCGCGTTCCACCAGACGGCGATCGACGCGGGATATCGGGACAACGGCGCGCCCGGCGAGCGGCCGATCTACCACCCCGGCTACTACGGGGCGTTCGTCCTCGATCCTGATGGAAACAACATCGAAGCCGTGAACCACAACCGCTGACCGCGCCGCCTGCAAGCCTCTGCCGGCTGGTCGAACCGACGGTAATGGGCAGCCG
>DASZLW010000421.1:0-8156 GCA_035552175.1 Gaiellaceae bacterium
AGGCGGCTTAGCTGACGCGGGGGGAGGCCTCCCGGTCTCCCCCCGCGCCGCCCCAATCGACAGGCTTGCGGTTCGAGTCCGGCGAGCACCCGGTGCTCGCGGCGATGGCCTGCTCCCCGCGGCTCCCTGGAAAACCCGGCATTCTGAGAGGCTCCGATGGCGATCACGAGAGAAGAGGTCTTGCATGTGGCGCGGCTCGCGCGTCTCAAGCTGTCCGACGAGGAAGTGACCCGCTTTCGGGAGCAGCTCGAGGCAATCCTCGAAGCCGTCTCCAAGGTGTCGGAGCTCGACCTTGCGGACGTGCCACCAACCTCCCATCCGCTCCAGATAGCAAACGCGTGGGCAGACGACGAGCCCCGTCCGTGCCTGAGCCTCGACGAAGCCTTCGCGAACGCACCCGACCGCGAGGGCGACCTCTTCCGGACACCCCCGGCCTAGATGGGTCGCATTTCGCCCCGAGCCGGCAGCGATCTGGCTCACGACTCCGCCAATCCGTCCCGGAGCGAGGCGCAGGCCCCCCTCGGGGCACCCAGGGGTGTGTTCTGGTGGTGAGTGGGGGCGGCTTCGACACGCTGCGGCTCTCCGCCGAGGAGGCAATCGGGCTGCTCGAACGCGGCGTGGCCTCCGCGGCCGAGCTCTGGCACGCCTACCGCGCGGCGATCGACGACAACAACGATGAGCTCAACGCTTTTCTCACGCTCGTGGAGTCGCCGGACGGGGACGGGATCCCGATCGCGTTGAAGGATGTGATCTCGACCCGGGGGGTCCGGACGACCGCCGGGTCGAAGATCCTCGAGAACTACGTGCCCGTGTTCGACGCGACCGTCGCCGCGCGCACCCGGGCGGCCGGCCTGACCCTCCTCGGAAAAACGAACACCGACGAGTTCGCGATGGGCTCCTCGACCGAGAACTCCGCCTACGGGCCGACCCGGAACCCGTGGGACCTGAGCCGCGTCCCCGGCGGATCGGGCGGCGGTTCGGCCGCAGCGGTGTCGGCCGGCCTCGCACCGTGGGCACTCGGCTCCGACACCGGCGGCTCGGTCAAACTGCCGTCGGCGTTCTGCGGCAACGTCGGACTGCGGCCGACCTACGGCACGGTTTCGCGCTACGGCGTCGTCGCGTTCGCCTCGAGCCTCGACCAGGTCGGCCCGGTGACCCGCACCGTCCGCGACAACGCGCTCCTCTACCGGATCATCAGCGGCCGCGACGAAAACGACTCGACCACCGTCGACGTCCCGCCGGTCGAGCTCCCCGAGGGCGACAGCCTCAAGGGGCTGCGGATCGGCGTACCCAGACAGCTGAACGAGGTCGAAGGGATCGAGCCGGGCGTGAAGGTCGCCGTCGATGCAGCGATCGCGCTCGCCTCGAGCCTCGGTGCCGAGCTCGACTCGTGTGAGCTGCCGCTGTCGGTCGACTACGGCCTCGCCTGCTACTACCTCATCGCCCCGTCGGAGGCCTCCGCGAACCTGGCCCGCTACGACGGAGTCCGCTACGGCCTGCGCTCGGACGGCGCCGACTTCCGCGAGATGGCGATGCACACCCGGCATGACGGGTTCGGCGACGAGCCCAAGCGCCGGATCATGCTCGGCACCTACGCGCTCTCGTCCGGCTACTACGACGCCTACTACGCCAAGGCGCAGAAGGTGCGGACGGTGATCAAGCGCGAGCACGACGAGCTGTTCGAGCGCTTCGACGTGCTCGTCTCGCCGACCTGCGCCACCACCGCCTTCCCGCTGGGGGCGAAGGCGGCCGACCCGCTCGCGATGTACCTCACGGACGTGCTCACGATCCCGTCCAACATGGCCGGCCTCCCGAGCATGTCGATCCCGTGCGGTCTCGCCGGCGGGCTCCCCGTCGGGCTGCAGCTGATCGGGCCGCAGTTCTCGGAGAACACGCTCTACCGGGTCGCGCAGGCGCTCGAGGCCGCGATCGGTTTCGAGCCGATCCCGGAGCGGCTGCGATGAGCACGACGACCTGGGAGCCCGTGATCGGGCTCGAGATCCACGTCCAGCTGAAGACGAGGACGAAGATGTTCTGCCGCTGCACGAACGGCTTCGGCGGCGGCCCGAACTCGCAGACGTGCCCTGTCTGCCTCGCCTTCCCCGGGGCGCTCCCCGTCCCGAACCGGGCAGCGATCGAGCTGACGATCAAGCTCGGGCTCGCGCTCGGCTGCGAGATCGCCGCGCGCTCGGTGTTCCACCGGAAGAACTACTTCTATCCGGACAATCCGAAGGCCTACCAGATCTCTCAGTACGACGAGCCGCTCTGCTCGGGCGGACGGCTGGTCGTGCCGGGGGCGGACGGCGACCTCGTCGTCCGGCTCGTGCGCGCTCATCTCGAGGAGGACGCGGCGAAGAACGTGCACGTCGCCGCGTCGGGGCGCATCCACGGCGCCACGGCGACGCTCGTCGACTTCAACCGCTGCGGGACGCCGCTCGTCGAGATCGTGACCGAGCCGGACCTCCACTCGTCCGACGAGGCCAAGCGGTTCCTGCAGCTCCTGCGTCAGACGGTGGTGGAGCTCGGCCTCTCGGACGCGGAGCTCGAGAAGGGCTCGATGCGCTTCGACGTCAACGTCTCCGTCCGTCCGGCGGGCTCCGACGAGCTGCGCACCCGGTGCGAGCTGAAGAACATGAACTCGTTCAACTTCGCTGCGAAGGGGATCGAGCGCGAGATCGCCCGGCAGATCAGGATCTACGAGTCGGGCGGCACGGTCGAGCAGGAGACGCTGCACTTCGATCCCACGAACGAGGATTCGCCGCCGCTCCGCTCCAAGGAGGAGGCACAGGACTACCGCTACTTCCCGGAGCCCGACCTCGTGCCGCTCGAGCCGCCGTCCGAGCTCGTCGAGAGGCTGCGCGCCGAAGTGAGCGAGCTCCCGAGCGACCGGATCAAGCGGATCGCTGGGGCGCTGTCGTTCTACGACGCGGACGTGCTCGTCACCGGTGGGCTGGACGGGCTCTGGTCGGCCGTCGTCGACGCCGGCGCCGATCCGAAGGAGACCGCGAACGTCCTCGCGAACGCGTTCGTCGCCTCGGGGGTCGATCCCGAGGCGGTAGATGCCGCCGAGCTCGCGAAGCTCGTCGTTGCCCGCCCGGAGATCCCCCGCGCCGCGTTCGACGAGGCGCTCTCGCACGTCGGGGACAACGGCTTCTCGGCCGACCCCTACGTGGCCCAGAAGGCCGTGTCCGACGTTGCGGAGCTCGACCCGGTGATCGAGGCGGTGATCGCCGCGAACCAGGGGCAGGCCGAGCAGTACCGCGGCGGCAAGGAGGGCCTCCTCGGCTTCTTCGTCGGTCAGGTGATGAAGGAGACCGGCGGGAAGGCCGACCCGCGCGTGGTCAGCGAACGGGTACGCGTGAAGCTGGCCAGGGAGTAGCCGGCCTCGGAGCGGCCGGTAGCCTGGAGCGATGCAGAAGCGCTACCTCTTCACGCCGGGCCCGACGCCGGTGCCGCCGCAGGTGCTCGCCGCGGAGGCCGAGCCGATGGTGCACCACCGCGGCGTCGACTTCCGCGAGGTCTACGAGCGGACGCTCCTGCGGCTCCAGGAGGTGTTCCGGACGAAGGACCCCGTGCTGCTCTTCAGCGCCTCGGGAACCGGCGCGATGGACTCCGCCGTCTCGAACCTCACCCAGGATGGCGACAAGGTCGCCGTCGTCGTCGCCGGCGCCTTCGGCGAGCGCTGGACGAAGATCTGCGCCCAGTACGGGCTCGACGTGCACCGCATCGACTACGAGTGGGGCGAGGTGCCGGATCCCGCGGAGATCGGCTCCGCGCTCGCCGAGAGCGGAGCCGGCGTCCTCTTCTGCACCCAGTCCGAGACCTCGACCGGCGTCGTCGCCGACGTCCAGGCGATCAAGGCCGCCGCGGGTGACGCGGTCGTCGTCGTCGACGCGATCTCCTCGCTCGGCGCGGTCCCGCTCGAGACCGACGCGTGGGGGATCGACGTCGTGCTCTCGGGCTCGCAGAAAGCCCTGATGTGCCCGCCCGGGCTCGCGATGGCCTCCGTCGGCGGCCATCTCTGGGACGGCCTGCCGAAGGCGCGGAGCTACTACTTCGACTGGCGGGCGACGAAGAACGCGCAGGAGGCCTTCGACGCCGCCTTCACGCCGGCCGTCTCGCTCATCCGCGGGCTCGACGTCGCCCTCGGGATGATTCTCGAGGACGGGCTCGAGGTCGCGTTCGACCGCCACGTTCGCCTTGGTCGGGCCGCGCGGGCCGGCGTCAAGGCGATGGGGCTCGAGCTCTTCTCGCCCGACGACGACACGTCGGCTGTGGTCACGGCCGTCCGCGCGCCCGAGGGGATCGACGCGACGGTCTTCCTTCGCCACCTTCGCGACCGGCACGGCGTCACGCTCGCTCCGGGGCAGGGTGCCCTGAAGCCGAACGTGTTCCGGATCGGTCACATCGGCTGGTTCGACATCTTCGACATCGCCTCGGCGCTCGCCGCCGTCGAGCTCGGGCTGACGGAGCTGGGCGCGGACATCGAGCGCGGCGTCGGCGTGACCCGGGCGTTCGAAGCGTACGAGCAGCGCGTCCCGGCGTAGCGCCGTGTGGCCCGAAGCGGTCGAGCGCGTCGCGCGCGAGTTGCGCGCCGCCGCAGTCGACGCGACGATCCAGGAGTTCTCCGAGGGAACGCCGACCGCCGAGGCGGCCGCTGCGGCGGTCGGGTGCCGTCTCGACCAGATCGTGAAGTCGATCGTGTTCGTCGCCGAGGGGCAGTTCGTGCTGGCTCTCGTCCCTGGAAACCGGCGCGCCGACGAGGAGAACGTCGCCGCCGCCGCCGGAACGAAGACGGTCCGGGTCGCGAAGGCGGACGAGGTGCTCGCGGCGACCGGGTTCGAGCCGGGCGCCGTGGCTCCGTTCCCGCTCGTCGCGGTCGAAACCGTGCTGATGGAGCGGACGATCCTCCAGCACGCACGCGTGTGGATAGGAGCCGGCTCGCCGGCGCACATGGCCGGGATCTCGCCGGCCGAGCTCCAGCGCCTGAGCGGCGCCCGGACGGCGGCGCTCGTGGGTCCCGGCTAAGGTTTCCACTCCGACCGGCAAAGGAGAAGATCGTGCAAGCGACCGAGAAAATCTGGATGAACGGCGAGCTCATCGACTGGGACGACGCCAAGATCCACGTGGGCGCGCACGGTCTCCACTACGGCTCGGGCGTGTTCGAGGGAGTTCGCTGCTACGACACACCGAAGGGCCCGGCAGTCTTCCGCCTCACCGATCACATGCAGCGGCTCCACAACTCGGGCCGCCTGATCGGGATGGAGATCCCGTACTCGGTCGACGAGCTCAAGGCTGCGACGAACGATCTCCTCGGGGCCAACGGGCTCGCGGAGTCCTACATCCGGCCGATCGCGTTCTACGGCTTCGGGCAGCTCGGTGTCTCGGCGCAGGGCAATCCCGTCGAGACCGTCCTGATGTCGTGGCCGTGGGGCACCTACCTCGGCGCAGAGGCTCTCGAGACCGGGATCCGCGCGAAGATCTCGAGCTGGCAGCGCATCCCGGCGAACGTCGTCCCGCACGCATCGAAGGCGACGGGCGTGTACCTCAACTCGATGCTCGCAGTGAACGAGGCGCGCCGCGCCGGCTACGACGAGGCGATCCTGCTCTCGCCCGAAGGCCACGTCGCCGACGGCCCGGGGGAGACGATCTTCGTCATCTCGGGCGGCACGATCTACACCCCCGATCTCTCGACGGGGATCCTGCACGGGATCACGCGCGATTCGATCATGCAGATCGCCAACGACCTCGGCTACGAGGTGCGCGAGAAGAACCTGATCCGCTCGGACCTCTATCTCGCCGACGAGGTGTTCATGTGCGGCACCGCCGCCGAGGTGACGCCGCTCAAGTCGGTGGACGACCACGAGATCGGCGTCGGCCCGATCACGAAGGCGCTGCAGAAGGCCTACCTCGACACGGTTCGCGGTCAGAGCGATCGCTGGGCGCAGTGGCGGGAGCTCGTTCCGAGCATGACGCGCGCGTGAGCACGCGGGCCGAGCAACGGATAGGTCTCTCCGGGCCGTGGATCGCCGAGCGCGACGAGGAGCTCGTCCTCGAGGTGCTGCGATCCGGGCAGCTCTCGCTCGGACCGGTCGGGCCGCGGTTCGAGGGGCTGCTCGCGGACGCCGTCGGCGCGCCGCACTGCGCGGCCGTCTCGTCCGGCACGGCGGGGTTGCATCTCTCGATGCGGATCGCGGGCGTCGGGATCGGCGACGAGGTGATCACGTCGCCCTACTCCTTCGTCGCCTCTGCGAACTGCGCGATCTACGAAGGCGCGACGCCCGTGTTCGCAGACATCGACCCGGGCACGCTCAACCTCGACCCGGCGGCGGTGGAGGCGGCGATCACGCCGCGGACGAAGGCGATCGTCGCGGTCGACATCTTCGGGTATCCGTGTGAGCTCGACGAGCTCGTCGCGATCTGCGAGCGGCATGGCCTGACGCTCGTCGAGGACGCCTGCGAAGCGCTCGGCGCCGTCTACAAGGGGCGCCCGCTCGGATCGCACGGGCATCTTGCGACGTGGGCGTTCTACCCGAACAAGCAGGTGACGACCGGCGAGGGAGGCGCGGTGACGACCGGTTCCGCCGAGGAGCACGAGCTTCTCGTCTCGCTCCGCAATCAGGGCCGGCTCGAGACCTCGAGCTGGCTGCAGCACGGCCGGCTCGGCTTCAACTACCGCCTCGACGACATCTCGGCCGCGCTCGGTGTCGGCCAGCTCGAGCGGCTCGACCAGATCCTCGAGGCGCGCGCCGCGGTCGCGGAGCGTTACACCGAGCTGCTCGAGGGGCTCGACCTCGAGACGCCGCTCGCCGACGACGACGACCATGTCCGCTCGTGGTTCGTCTACGTCGTGAAGTTGCCCGCGAGCGTGGATCGCGACGCCGTGATGGCGCGTCTCTCTGCGGAAGGGATCGCGACGGCGCCCTACCTGCCGTCGATTCACCTGCAGTCGTACATGCGGGAGCGCTACGGCTTCGCCGAGGGGATGTGCCCGGTGAGTGAGGACGCGAGCGCCAGGACGATGGCGCTGCCGTTCCATGCGCGGCTCGCGCGCGATGATCAGGAGCGTGTCGTCGAGACGCTTCGCACCGTGCTCGACGCCGCCTGAGCCTTCAGCGCTTCGACCCTTCACTTCCAGCCGCCTCGCGCTTCGACGCCGTCGGCACGACTGATGGCACGACTTCCGCGCGCCAGGCGATAATCCCCGCATGGCAGAGGCTCCCCGGATGATCTTCCTCGGCTTCGGGAAGTACGTGCGCGCCGACAAGATCTATGCGCTCGAGCCGCTGGCGGAGGGCGAGCGCGGTCACGGCGCCCGCACCCGTGTCTGGGTCGAGGGGATCGCCGAGCCGATCGTCGCCTCCCGCACCGAACGCGCGATCCTCGCGGCGATGGGGTCGAATCCGGCGACGGAGGCGAACAAGATCCTCGACAGTGCGCTCGACCTCGCCCAGCGCGTCGCAGGTGCGGCCGAGCAAGGCCGGTTCGATGTCGTCGACCTCGGCCGGCGGGCCCGCAGCCTGCTCCAGTCGACGACCGCGCCAGCCGAGCCGGAGAGCCTGTTCTGAGCCGAGCATTCCCGGCGCGATGAGCGGCGGCCCCGAGGGAGCAGGCCTCGAGCGTCGTCTGCCCTTGAAGCGAGCTGCGTTCGACCGCGACGTCCACGAGGTTGCCCGCGCCCTCATCGGCGCGGAGTTGCTCGTCGACGCGGTGGGCGGAACGATCGTCGAGGTCGAGGCCTACTCGCAGGACGATCCGGCCGCACACGGCTTCCGAGGTCCGACTCCCCGGAACGCCTCGATGTTCGGCCCGGCAGGCCGGGCCTACGTCTACCGCTCCTACGGCCTTCACTGGTGTCTGAACTTCGTCTGCGAAGGCGAGGGAGTCCCGAGTGCGGTGCTGATCAGAGCGCTCGAGCCGACCCAGGGGCTCGAAACGATGCGGCAGCGCCGCGGGATCGACGAGCTGCGCCTCCTTTGCTCCGGCCCCGGACGGCTCTGCGAGGCCCTCGGAGTGACGCGCGATCACGACGGGCTGCCCCTCGACGAGCCGCCGTTCCTGCTCCTCGAGGCGAAGGAGCAGCCCGTCGTGCTCGTCGGCGAGCGAATCGGTCTGACGAAGGCGGCGGATCGCCCGTGGCGCTACGGCCTTGCGGG
>DASZLW010000422.1:0-3337 GCA_035552175.1 Gaiellaceae bacterium
CGGGGAGCGCGAGCCGATGATCGCGCACACCTCGTCGAGCCTCGCCTCCGAGGTGTTCAGCATCAGGTAGCGGTGCGCGCGCGCCTCGACCACCGCGCGCATCATCGAGACGAGCCGGGATGCATCCCCCCCGACCTTTCCGACCAGCACGGCCTGCGAGGAGAAGAGAGGCCCGAGCGAGCGCAGCCCGTTCATCCGCATCGTGTTGCCCGAGGAGACCAGGTCGACGATCCCGTCGGCGAGCCCGAGGCGCGGCGCGAGCTCGACCGACCCGGTCACGTCGACGAGCTCCACCTCGACCGGGAGCAGCTCGCGCGTCAGCCGCGGATAGACCGTTGCGAGCGTCGTCCCGGCAAGATCGTCGAAGGTCTGGAAGCGAGACTCCTCGGGCACCGCAGCCTCGAGCCGGCACGAGCCGTACCCGAGCTCGAGGAGCTCCTCGACCCGCGCTCCGCGTTCCCTGACCAGGTCCTGTCCGGTGATCCCGCAGTCGACGACTCCGTCCTGCACGTACTCCGGGATGTCGGCTGCGCGCACGAGCAGGACGTCCACCGGAGCGTTCCGGCAGGGAAACGCGAGCGCCCGCTCGCCGGGTTGCTCGGGGCCGAGCCCTGCATCTTCGAGCAACGAAACGGAAGGCTCGCGCAGGCGCCCCTTGACGGGCACCGCGATCGTCAGCCGGTCGACGACGCCGCCTTCTGCCGGTCGAGCGCCAAGCGGTAACCGCCCTCGCCGTGCCGCAGCCAGTGCGCCACGCGCGTCACGGTCGTCGTCGAGGCGTGCGTCCGTTGCGCGACCTCGAGGTACGGCAGCCCCCGGTCGACGAGCTGTGCCACTGCCCACCGGTGCGCCATCGCCTCGAGCTCCGCGATCGTGCACAGATCCCGCAGGAACCGCTCCACCTCGTGCCGCGACTCGAGCGCCAGGATCGCGCCCGAAAGCTCCTCCAGCTCCTGCGTCCGCCATGTGTGTCGTCCCGTTTCGCTCATAGTTGACGAAACCCATGTTAGCACGTTAACATGGCAATGTGCTGTCCCCCCCGGCGCTATCGGACTGGCTCGATGCGGCCATCGACGTGATTCCGGCCGTCGACGTGCTCGGCGAGGATGCCGTGCGCCTGCGCAAGGGTGCCTACGACGAGGTGGTCGAGGAGGCCGGCGACCCCGTCGTCCTCGCGCGCCGCTTCGCCGAAGCGGGCGCCGGAAGGATCCATCTCGTCGACCTGGACGGGGCCCGCGCCGGACAGGCGAGGCCGTACCTCGTCCGCGCCGTCGCGAGTGCGGTCGCCCCGACGCCGCTGCAGGCTTCGGGAGGCATCCGCTCGCTCGGCGACGCCCACGCGCTTCTCGGCGCCGGTGCCGATCGCGTCGTGATCGGCACCGCCGCGTTTCCGGACCCGAAGCCGTGGGTGGTCTCGCTCGGCGACAAGCTCGTCGTCGCCCTCGACGTGAAGGACGGCGCCGTCCGCACCGCAGGCTGGACGGAGGAGTCGGGGCTCACCCGCGAGCGCGCAGTCGAGCTGTGCGTCGCGGCGGGCGTCACGCGCGTCCTCTGCACCGCGATCGACCGGGACGGGACGCTCGCCGGCCCCGATCTCGAGCTCGTCGCCGCGGTCGCGGCCTCGGGGCTCGCCGTCCTTGCCGCGGGCGGTGTGCGCTCGCCGGCGGACGTGGCGGCCCTGGCCGGGGTCGGCGCGGAGGCCGCCGTCGTCGGTCGGGCCATCCTCGCATCCGAAAGGGCGTAATCAAGCTTCTGTAAGGGTCTCGCACGTTCGTTGACCATCTGCGGCGGTCTGGACTATCGTTGAAGCGAGGGCCGCTTCCCCCGCCGGCCAACCGGAGACGAACGAGAGGATCACATGCGCAAGCTCGCGATCACGCTGGCAGTTTTCTCGACGCTCGGCCTGGCCGCAGCGGCCTGGGCCGTCCATCCGGCAGCCGGCCTGTTCGCGGGCAAGACATCGCTCCACCCGATCAACGGCTTTCCCGATCTCGTCACGTTCAAGGCCTCGGCGAACGGCCTCTCGCTGACGAAGTTCCAGTTCGGCTCACTCGGCTGCTTCGGCAACGGCGACTTCCCGGTCGGCACCGACCCCTACGGCGACCCGACCGCCGAGGGGACGATCAAGACGATCCCGCTGACCGCGAAAGGGACGTTCCTGCTGAAGGCGAAGCCGGTCTTCCCGGGAGCCGACGGCACCATCACGACGGCAACCGTCAAGGGCACGTTCTCGAACGCGAAGTCGGTCAGCGGCACGATCACGATCTCCCAGACCTACAACGGAGACAGCTGCGGGCCGACCACGATGAAGTTCACCGCCGTGCCGGGAACTCCCACGAGCCTGGGCTTCGACTAAACTGCGACTGCCCGCGGCGCTGCGAGATTCCGAACCGGGTCAGATCCGGGAGGAAGCAGCCCTAAGGATCCCTCGCAGGTGCCGCGGACTTTCTCTGGCCCGAGCGTGCGTCGCCGGCCAAGAAAACCATCTCGTGGTACATTTGTGCGCTCGAGGACGTGCTCGGGTTCGCGCGACTCTTCCCTAGGACTGACGGCAAAGACGTCCCGCGGGGGGAAAACGCCATCGGAGGCCCCGGGGCTCCCTCGGGGCCTCGGTGGCGCGAGTCGTCGGCCGCACGACCCGCTGGTGATACACCGAGCCTCTGCTGTGGCGCCTCCGGCTCGGAACCACGGCCACACGCGCGAAGTCTGAGCTACCCTAGACCTCCTCCCGGGCGCATAGCTCAGCGGGAGAGCGCCCGCTTCACACGCGGGAGGTCCCTGGTTCAATCCCAGGTGCGCCCACTCGACCACTCCTGCTGCGCCCCCGGTCGTACGTACAGGCTCGTTCGGATCGTTGGTCGGCGATCGACGGCCTGGACACCTGCCGTCGCGGCGGACCCGAGCCGGAGGCAATCACCCTCGAAGCCTTGGCCGCGAGATCCTAGACCTCTGAGCATGTATCGTCACGCCACCCGCGCGGTACGATCGCCGGGGACGGATGATCACCCTCCGCCAACAGCACGAGGCGCGGGAGTACGCCGCCGAGCAACTGCGGCTCGCCGGTGTCGTCCTCGGCTCGGACGAGCTGGAGGAGATCGAGATCGCCGACTTCGGCCTCGGGCGCTTCGAGGAGCTCGGGCTCCATGTCCTCGAGTACGTGAACACCGACCGCTACTGCGCGAAGGAGCTGGTTCTCCGCCCGAACCAGCTGTGCCCGGAGCACCGCCATCCGCCGTTCGACGGCACGCCAGGCAAGGAAGAGACCTTCCGGTGCCGCCGGGGCCGCGTTCATCTGCATGTCGCGGGCGAGCGGATCACGCTCGAGCCGGGGCAGCAG
>DASZLW010000423.1:0-18075 GCA_035552175.1 Gaiellaceae bacterium
TGGCTCCACGTCGACGGTGCGTTCGGCCTCTGGGCCGCTGCGTCTCCCTCGCTCCGCCACCTGACGGCCGGGCTCGAACGCGCCGACTCCTGGGCGACCGACGCACACAAATGGCTGAACGTGCCATACGACAGCGGGATCGCGTTCTGCGCTCACCCCGATGCGCACCGCGCCGCGCTCGGGATCCGCTCCGCCTACCTCGTCCACGCCGACCCTGAGGCCGCGCGCGATCCGGTCGACTGGAACCCGGAGCACTCGCGGCGCGCCCGCGGCTTCACGATCTATGCCGCGCTGCGTGCGCTCGGGCGTAGCGGCGTCGCCGACCTCGTCGATCGCACCTGCGCCCGGGCCCGCGACATCGCCGCCGGCCTGAAGGAGCTTCCCGGCTGCGACGTGCTCAACGACGTCTGCCTGAACCAGGTGCTGGTGCGGTTCGAGGACGATGCCGAAACAGATCGCGTCGTCGCGGCAGTGCAGGCGAGCGGCGAGGCGTGGATGGGCGGAACGGTGTGGGACGGGCGCCGCGCCATCCGCATCTCGGTCTCGAACTGGAAGACGGACGAGGACGACGTCGCCCGCACCGTCGCGGCGTTCGCCGCGGCTCGATCCGTCCGCGCGATGTAGTTCGCGAGCAGGCCGGCCGAGCTGGATCTCGTTGCCCCGGCGTGTGCGAGCACGTACTCGGTGCACTGATCCGAAAACGCACTCCGGCCGGCTGACGCACTCGGGCCCGGTGCGCGAGAATCTGGGAATGGCCAAGCGCGAGATCGCGGACATCTACCTCAAGCTCCGCGAGCAGTCGCTCGGGTTCGGGAGCGAGGAGATCAGGGCGGCGCCGGTCGTCCCCGGCGGGCGAGCGCTCGGGGTGCTCATGGACATGGGCTACGACACGGCCGTCGCCACGGTGATGGGGCTCGCCGACGGGACGACGAGCATGTACGTCTCGAACGGCGGTGGGATGCTCGGGGTGGGCGAGAACCCGGCCGCGGCCGCCGCGAGCAAGCGCTGGGTCGAGGTCGCGGAGGACGCGCTCGACCTGCCCGAGGCGAGAGACGACGACCTGCCGGCGGACGGGGTGATCCGCTTCAACATCTTGACGACCGGGCCGCGCCTCGCCGGCGAGGCGACCGAAGACGAGCTGCGCGAGGGCACGCATCCGCTGTCTGCGCTCTACGCGGCGGGGCAGGACGTGATCACGCAGGTCCGCATCGTCGACGAGGCCCGCAAGACCGATAGTTGAGCAAGCAAGTATCAGCTATCGTCTGGTGATGGAACTCGGGATCTACACGTTTGCGGAGCTGACGCCGGACCCGGCCACCGGGCGGACGGTCAGCCCGGCCGAACGGCTGCGGAACCTCGTCGAGGAGATGGAGCTCGCCGATCAGGTCGGCCTCGACGTGTTCGGCGTCGGCGAGCACCACCGTCCCGACTTCGCGGTCTCGTCCCCCGCGGTCGTGCTCGCGGCCGGCGCCGAGCACACGGGCCGGATCCGGCTGACGAGCGCCGTCTCGGTGCTCAGCTCGGACGATCCCGTCCGCGTCTTCCAGGACTTCTCGACCCTCGACCTCCTCTCCGGCGGCCGGGCGGAGATCATGGCCGGCCGCGGCTCGTTCATCGAGTCGTTCCCGCTCTTCGGGTACGAGCTGCGCGACTACGACGAGCTGTTCGACGAGAAGCTCCGGATGCTGCTCGACCTCCGAGACTCCGAGCGGATCACGTGGACGGGCCGCACGCGTGCGCCGATCGACGACCTCGGCGTCTATCCGCGGCCGCTCCAGGAGCCGCTGCCCGTGTGGGTCGCGGTGGGCGGAACACCCGAGTCGGCGGCGCGCGCGGGCTCCCTGGGACTGCCGATGGCGCTGGCGATCATCGGTGGCCTGCCGGAGCGGTTCGCGCCGTTCGGCGAGATCCACCGGGAGGCCGCTCGCCGTGCCGGGCACGGGATCCTCCCGATGAGCATCAACTCGCACGGCTTCATCGCCGAGACCTCGCAGGCCGCGGCCGAGGCTGCGTGGCCCCCGTTCCAGCACCAGATGACGAAGCTCGGCCGCGAACGCGGCTGGGCGCCGGTTCAGCGCCAGGACTTCGACGCCGGACGCACGCTGCGCGGCGCGCTCTTCGTCGGCAGCCCCGCCGAGGTGACGGAGAAGATCCTCCACCAGCACGAGATCTTCGGGCACGAGCGCTTCCTGCTCCAGCTGAGCGTCGGCACGATGCCGCACCGCGACCTGCTCCGCGCGATCGAGCTCTTCGGCACCGAGGTCGCCCCGGCCGTTCGGGCGGCCCTCCCGGTCCCGGTCGCCTAACGCCCTTCGAGGAACGCTGCGTCGCGGCGTCGCTGCTCTTCCTCTTCCTCGGCGAGGACGTGCAGGAGCTGCCACGCGAACGCGGCGAAGAAGATGCTCGTCTGCTCGGCGTTCATCAGGATCCCGGCCAGGTTCTGGTCGCGGATCGCGGACATCCCCCAGAGCCGCGGCGCGTCGGCGTAGAAGCCGTAGAACGCCTTCGACGAGAAGATGTAGGCGAGCGAGAGCCACGGAGCCGTGATGAAGCCGATCCCGAGGTAGGCGAGCGAACCGAGAGGCTCGAGGCGGCGCGGGACGGAGAAAACAGGCCACCAGAACGCGAAGCCGGCGGCCATGAGGAGAAAGTGCTCGAGCGTGAGCGGCCAGCCGTTCCGGAGCGCCCAGTCGTAGAAGAGCGGAATATGGACGCCGTACCAGATGACGAGCCAGAGCGGGAGCGCAACGACGGGACGCGTGAGCGTCGCGAGAGGGCGGCCGCCTACCGCGGCGACACGGGTGCGCATGCCCGGTGTGAGCCCGAGGATCACGAGCGGCGGGCCCCAGTCGGCGACGAGTGCGTTCTGCAGCAGGTGCATCAGCAGGAGGTAGTGCGCCGAGAGCGTCTCGAGCGGCGAGTTCACCGGCACCGCGACGAGGAGCAGGCCTGATCCGAACACCGTTGCCCTCGTCCGGCTCGGCCGGTCGGCTCGCGCGGCACGGATGTACAGTGCCGCGGCCCCGAGCGCGAGAACGAGGAAGAGCGGCTCGAAGCTGAAGCGGTACGCGCCGCTCATGGGCCGACGGGCGGTTGCACGCTCATGCCGGCGCCAGTTCCGCGCGGCGACGGCGCCGGCGGAGCTCGGGCCAGAGGAGGATCGCCGCGCACGTCCCGAGCGTCAGCACCTGCTCGACCGTCATCACGAGGCCCGCGAGCTGCTGGTCGTGCAGCGGCGAGAGGCCGAACACCCGGTGCGGCTGACCGGCATATGCCGGGTAGAGCGGGTGCAGGCTGAAGAGGAGGACGTCCGAGATCGCGGTCCCCATCGCGAAGAGCGCGATCACGATCCCGAGCCGCTTCCCGCGGGAGAGGCGACCGTGGCGCGCCGGATCGACGAGGAGGCTCCAGACGAGGAGGCCCGCAGCGACGAACGACGCGTGCTCGAGGTCGTGCACCCCCTGGTGCCGGGCCGCGTAGTCGTAGGCGGCGGGAATGTGCCAGCCACCGTAGGCGGCCGCCCACGCGAGGAGCCCGACGCGCGGGCGGAGAACGGAGGCGGCGATACGGCGGATCTCCGGCCGGCCGAGCGCTCGCAGCACGGGCGCCGGGACGGCGAAGAAGAGGAGCGGGCCGCGGAGCGAGACGACGAGCAGCGCCGGCGCGGCGTCCCCGATCAGGACGTGCTCGAGCATGTGGGCCGAGAGCAGGTAGCGGTCGCCGAGCGCGTCGAGCGGTGAGACGAGCGGGATGACGGCGGCGGCGAGGCCGGCCAGGAAGAGCGCAGCGCGCCCCCACGAAGCGTGATCCCGCCTCCCACGGCGGCGGAGCCGCACGAAACCTCGGAAGAAGCAGACGCCCGCGATCGCTGCGGGAGCGACGACGAGCGGCGCGAGCTCCCACGGTTGGGAAAGGCCGGGCACGCCGTCCACGGAAGGAAGCGTAGTTCCCTCGTAGGCCCGCGCGGCATCTACGTGAAGGCACAGCCGGCCCACAGGAAGCCCCAAGCCTGCGGCGCGATCGTTGCCTCATCAACCTTCGAAAGGAGCTTCCGATGACCGCCACCAACCGGATCCGAAACGAGATCGAAGCCGCGATCGCGGCCACGATCCGGGACGGGATCCTGCGCACCCTCGCCGTTGCCGGCCTCGCCGGCGTCGCGCTCATCCACGTTCTCGACGCGCCGGGCACGTTCCAGGAGCAGCCGTGGAAAGGCTGGCTCTACGTCGGCCTGATCGGCGGCTGCCTCTCCACCGCCGCCGCGCTCGTCGCACGGAGTGACACCCGCGCCTGGGCCGCGAGCATCCTCCTGCCTGCCGGCGCGATGATCGGCTTCGTCGTCTCGCGCACGGTGGGGCTTCCAGGCGGCGCCGACGACATCGGCAACTGGACCGAGCCGCTCGGGCTCGCCTCGCTCTTCGTCGAGGGGTCGCTCGTGACCGTCGGGTCGGCGGTGCTCGCAGCTCGCGCGGCCGAGGTTCGCGTCCGGACTCCTGCACGCTCCTGGATTCAGGCGGTGGCGCGATGAGAACCTCGATCCTCGCGTTTCTCGCGGCAGTCATCCTGGCCGTCGGTGCTGCGAGCGCGTCGGCTGCAACCGCGATCAGCTCGAACTGGTCCGGCTACGCGGTCACCGGTACGACCTTCAAGACGGTGAGCGGTACGTGGGTCGAGCCGACCGCGTCGTGCACCACCGCATCGACCACGACCGCCTCGGCGTTCTGGGTCGGGCTCGGCGGCGACAGCAACACGTCGAATGCGCTCGAGCAGACAGGCACGGAGGCCGATTGCCTCGCGAACGGAACCGTCCGCTACACCGCCTGGTACGAGCTCGTGCCGAAGGCGTCAGTGAAGGTCGCGTTGAAGGTCTCTGCCGGCGACAAGGTCACCGGCTCGGTCTCGGTGAGCGGAACGTCGGTGACGCTGAAGCTGACGAACCTGACGACGCACAGGAGCTTCACGAAGACGCTGACGATGTCGGCGCCCGACGTCTCGTCGGCGGAGTGGATCGCTGAGGCACCCTCGACCGTGACGCCCGGTGGGACGAGCGTCCTGCCGTTGACCGACTTCGGAACGGTGAAGTTCTCGAAGGCGACTGCCGTCTCGACGAGCGGCCACACGGGCACCATCTCCGACTCCGCGTGGACGGCGAGCGGCATCGAGCTCGAGTCGCGCACCGGCGGCGGGCCGGGCGGAAACCCGTTCCGCCCGTACGCGGCCTACGACGGGGGCACGACCGCAGCGATCCCGACCGTTTTGTCGAGCTCGGGCAGCGCGTTCTCGATCAGGTTCAGGTCCGGCGCGGCGATCGGGCAGGTCTGACAGGCGTCCGTCTCGGCCGTGCACGCATCACCGGGGACAGGCCCCACGAGGCTCGAAGGCGCCGAGCTCGGGCCTGTCCCCCGAGGCGCTCGGGAAGCACCGGCCGGGGACAGGCCCCGAGATCCCCGGCCGAAAGCTCCTGGGGCCTGTCCCCCGAGCGCCGGATGGCGCCGCCGTGGGGACAGGCCCCGGTGAGAGACCCGGTGGACGGACCGCCGCTCCCGTGCTCGCGTCGCCGTCGCCGCCGCGGACGTCGGTAGCGCCTCGGGCCACACGCGTGCGGCACGCAAAGCCGCACCGTGCGCCAAGTTCCGCTCGCCGGTCGAGCGATTTACGCGTTTCGGCCGAGGGCCGCGGCGCAATCGGGCCGTTAGACTCGATCGTGAGGGCCGGCGGGACGCCGCCCCACCCTAGGGTGGGGGTGCGGGCGGAAGCAGACGTGTCTCGACGGGACATCGGGAATCGGCGACCGGCGACCCGGCCCGGATTCCACAGGAAACTCACAGGAACGGGCCAGGGTTTCTCAGCCGCCGCACAGGAGTTGGTGCGACGATTCCTCCATGAACGCACAGCCGATTCCCACCGAGGCTTCGAAGATCCTCGTCGTCGACGACGAGCCCGGGATCGTCGACGCCGTCGCGACCGCGCTCCGCTACGAAGGGTACGAGGTCGAGGAGGCGACGAACGGGCGCGACGCGCTCGCCACGACGATGACCTTCGAGCCCGACCTGATCGTGCTCGACTGGATGCTCCCCGACATCGACGGGATCGAGGTCGGTCGCCGGCTCCGCGAGCGCGGCTTCCGCACCGCGATCCTGTTCCTGACCGCCAAGGGCGGCGTCGAGAACAAGGTCGAGGCGCTCCGCGCGGGCGGCGACGACTACGTGACGAAGCCGTTCAGCCTCGCCGAGATCGTCGCGCGAGTGCAGGCCATCCTCCGGCGCACCGCGGGCGATCTCCCGGGCGACGTGCTCCGCTTCGCCGATCTCGTCCTCGACGAAGGACGGCACGAGGTCTTCCGGAACGATACGGCGATCGACCTCACCGCGACCGAGTTCAACCTGCTCCGCTTCTTCCTTCTCAACCCGCGCCGTGTGCTCTCGAAGGGACAGATCCTCCAGCATGTCTGGCGGTACGACTTCGGCGGCAACACGAACGTCGTCGAGACCTACGTGAGCTACCTGCGACGCAAGCTCGACGCGTGCGGGCCGCCGCTGATCAGGACGGTACGCCAGGCCGGCTACATGCTCGAAGCCGACAAGAAGTAGCGGCCTGTGCGCCGCTTCTCGCTGCGGGCCCGACTTATCGTCGCGGTAATCGTGCTCGCTGCGGTCGGCCTCGTCACGGCCGACGTCGTCACCTACCGCGAGCTCGGCTCGTTCGAGATCTCCCGCACCGATGCCTCCCTCGACGCGGTCCACACCTCTGCGACCGGAGGCGCCGCCTTCCAGGGCGGCGGGCCGCCTCTCTTCCACACAGGCAATGCGGGCGGGCGGCCGCGGCCTCCCTCGGCCACGCAGAACGCGACGATCCAGCAGCCCAGGATCCAGCCGCTCATCCAGGCGGCGCGCGGCTTCTATGTCGAGCTTCTGACTCTCCGGGGCAAGGTCGAGAGCCGCGGTTTCGATCCGCAGTTCGGGGACGAGGCCGCGCCGCCGGCCCCGAAGCTGCCGGCGAAGCTCGACCTCCCGGCGCCGACCAGCGGGCCGGACCGCGTCACGTACTTCACGACCGGAGCGGTGAGCGGCGGCGAGCGATACCGGGTTCGCGCCTCGATCGAACCGGGCTTCGCGACCACCATCCTCGTCCTCGCCGCCCCTCTCGGCGAGGTCGACAGCACGCTCCACCGGCTGCTCGTCGTCGAGCTGCTCGCGACCGGCGCCGTGCTCCTCGGGATCGCGCTTCTCGGTCTCTGGGTCGTCCGGCTCGGACTCCGCCCGCTCGAGGCGATGGGGAAGACCGCATCCGCGATCGCGGCCGGCGATCTCTCCCGCCGCGTCGAGCAGACCGATCCGCGCACGGAGGTGGGCCGGCTCGGCACGGCGCTCAACTCGATGCTCGCCAACATCGAGACCGCCGTGACCGCACGCGATTCGTCGCTCCGCGCACTCGAGACCAGCGAGAGCAAGCTCCGCCGGTTCGTCGCCGACGCCTCGCACGAGCTTCGCACTCCACTCGCGGCGGTCCGCGCATACGCCGAGCTCTTCACCCGCGGCGCGGCGAGCAGGCCGGCCGATCTCGAGCGCTCGATGACCGGCATCAGCCGCGAGTCCGAGCGGATGAGCGTCCTCGTCGAAGACCTGCTCCTCCTCGCGCATCTCGACGAGGGCCGCCCGCTCCTGCACGACGCCGTTCCCCTCGAGCAGGTCGTCGCCGAGTCGATCGAGACGGCGAAGACGCTCGAGCCCGACCGCCCGATCGAAGTCGAGCTCGAGCCGACGATCGTTCCGGGCGACCGTGACCGCCTGCGACAGGTCGTCGACAACCTCATCTCGAACGTTCGGGCGCACACTCCTCCCGATGCGCTCCTCCGGGTCACGCTGGCCCGGAACGGGCAGAACGCGATCCTCACCGTCTCCGACTCGGGCCCCGGGCTCGACGACGAGCAGGTCTCGCACATCTTCGAGCGGTTCTATCGCGCCGATCCCTCCCGCGCCCGTTCGAGCGGCGGCGCCGGCCTCGGCCTCGCGATCGTCTCGGCGGTCGTCGAGGCCCATGACGGCGAGGTCGCCGTCGAGTCGACGAGGGGCCACGGCACGACCGTCCGCGTGCTCCTCCCGCTCGCCCGCGACTGAGCCGGAGCCATCACCTCGGCACTCGGTGGCCTCGTCGCCGCTGACCGGATCTCGTCCACGGTGCCCGGATGACGTCCGGTTCGCAGGGCAGACTTCCATCGCTCTCACCCGGGTCCTATCCGCACGCAGTAGGTTCCTCCCTGCACATTGCAGCCAGGGGGCTTTTAGGATGGGGAAGTGGGCGAGCACAAACGTGTTTGAGGGCCGGCCGTGGCGCGCATGACGTGACGTGTGAACACGGCTTGAGATCCTGAGATGACGGTCTCGAGATGTCACCCGGCCTGATCGGCGGGCCGCTCGGGTGCCTGGGCGTGGCGATGCTGCTCGCCGGCGCCGGGCCGCGCATGCGCGTCACCGGTCTCGTCTTCGTCGGTGCGGGGTGCGCCATCCTCGGCGCGGAGATCGCCCCGGCGCCGCACCGAACCGCGGTCGCCCTCGGCGTCGCGGCGGCGGTGCTCGCGTCGGTCCCAGTCGGCTTCCTGCTGCGGCGCCGGCCGTGGATCCTCGCGTTTGCCATCCTGCCGTGCGTGCCGGCGCGCATCCCGTTCACGCTTGCGGGCTCGCAATCGCAGCTCGAGCTGCCGCTCTACATCCTCGCCTCGGCCGCCGGGGTGCAGATCGTGCTCGAGACGCTCGCCGGCGACCGTCGCAAACGCGAGCTCGGCCCGATCGCCTTCCCGCTCGCCGGGTTCGTCCTCTGGACAGGCCTCTCGCTCCTCTGGAGCGACGACGTCCGTGCCGGTTCGTTCGAGCTGATCGCCTACTTCCTGCCGTTCTCCGTGATCGGCGTCGCGATCGCCCGCCTCGAGTGGAGCCGCCGCGCGATGCGCTGGCTCCTGATCGAACTGGTCGGCCTCGCGCTCGTCTTCGCCGGGATCGGCGTGTACCAGTACACCACCCGCAACCTCTTCTGGAACCCGAAGGTGAAGATCGGGAACGCCTACGAGCCGTTCTACCGCGTCAACTCCGTCTTCTGGGATCCCTCGATCTACGGGCGGTTCCTGATGATCGCGATCGTCGCAGCGCTCGTCGTCGTGATGCGCGGAGAGTCGAAGCGGGTCGCGCTTGCCTGCGCGCTCGCCCTGACGGGGATCTGGGTCGGGCTCGTCCTCTCCTACTCGCAGTCGAGCTTCGCCGGTCTGATCGTCGCCGTCGTGCTGTTGATGGCCGTCGTGTGGCGACGGGTCGCCGTCGTCGCCGCGGGCTTCGTCGCGGTGCTGCTCGTCTCGACCGGCGTGGCGAACCCGAACATCCAGAACGCGTTCCTCAAGCGCTCGAGCGTCGCGCTCAACCGCGCGACGAGCGACCGCGCCGGCCTCATCTACAACGGGATCCGGATCGCGATCGACAACCCGGTGGTCGGGGTGGGCGTCGGCGGCTTCCGCCACCACTACGCCGAGCTCACGGGCCTCAAGGGCAAGGAGCCGAAGAAGGCGGCGTCACACGACTCGCCCGTGACGGTCGCCGCCGAGAACGGTGCGGTCGGCCTCGTCCTCTTCGCCTGGGTCCTGATCGCCGCGTTCCTCGCGCTCGCGCGAGCAGGGGGCGATGCGTTCCAGCGCCGGACGAACCTCGCAGTCGCTCTCTGCCTCGCCGCGATCGGCGTGCACTCGCTGTTCTACGACCACCTCTTCGAGGATCCGACGACGTGGGCACTCCTCGGCCTCGCCGGGCTCGGGCTCGCGGCGGGAAAGGTCGAGTCAGTCCGCGGGCTGGTTGAGCCAGGCAGCAGCCGTCCCGTGCACCCGCAGCGACACACGGCTGCCAGGCTCGGGCGCGTCGGAGCCGGGCAGGCGGGCTAGCACCTCGAACCCCGGCCGGTCGCCGGGCGGTGGCCCCCATGCCGGCTCGTCCAGCCGGACGCTGATCAGCACATCGTGGCCGTGGAACTCCCGGTTCACGACGATGCCGCGCGGAACCGGCGCCCGGTCTCCCCCACCCACGATCTCGATCTGCTCGGGCCTGACGAGCACACCGACGGCACACGGCTCGGGCGCGGGCACGTTCAGCTCCACCGTGATCTCGCCGAGCACCGACTTGACGACGCCCCGCTCGAGCCGGCCGAGCAGTAGGTTCCCGTGGCCGACGAACCGCGCCACCTCGCCGTTCACCGGCCGCGTGTAGAGCATCGACGGCACGTCGCACTGGACGATGGTGCCGCGCTGGAGCACCGCGACCCGATCGGCGATCGAGAGCGCCTCGTCCTGGTCGTGCGTCACGAGGATCGTCGTCGCGCCCGTCCGCCGGAGCACGTCGACCACCTCGCGGCGCATGGTCGTGCGGAGCTCGACGTCGAGGGACGAGAACGGCTCGTCGAGCAGCACGAGTGCGGGACCGCCCGCGAGCGCACGGGCGAGTGCCACCCGCTGACGCTCGCCGCCTGAGAGATGGTGCGGCTGGCGCGGCTCGAAGCCGGCGAGGCCGACCATCGTCAGCATCTCGGCGACGCGCCGGTCCCGTGCACCGCGGTTGCCTCGGAACGTGCCCGACCGGAGACCGAACGCCACGTTCTGCGCGACCGTGAGATGCGGGAACAGCGCACCCTCCTGCGGGACGTACCCGATCCGCCGGCGCTCGGGCGGCACCGACGAGCGAGGGCCGTCCACGAGCACGCCGGCGAGCGAGATCGTCCCGGCGTCCGTCCGCTCGAACCCGGCGATCAGCCGTAGCAACGTCGTCTTGCCACTCCCTGACGCGCCGAGAATGGCCGTCAACGAGCCCTTCCCGACCTCGAGGGACACGTTCTCGAGCACCGGCTTCTCACCGAATCTCTTCCGAACGTCGGTCACGGAGACGGCGGACGGCACCCGCGAGTCCGAGCTCATCGTCCGCCACCGGCGATGCGCTCGAACCAGCCGCCGAGCACGAGCCCGGGCAGCATCGCGACGAGGAGCAGCGCGAGCGCGTAGGGCGCGGCGGCGCCGTACGCGAAGTTGTTCGTGTAGCTGAAGAAGGTGGTGGCGAGCGTCTCGACGCCGTTCGGATGGAGGATCTGCGTGGCAGTGAGCTCGGTCGAGGCGCTGATGAAGACCAGCGAGAAGCCGGCGGCGAGCGCCGGGGCGAGGATCGGAAGCGTCACGCGCACGAGCACCGAGAGCCGATGGTGCCCGAGCGACCGGGCGACCTCTTCGAGCCCCGGCGGAGCCTGCGCGACGCCGGCGCGCACGGCGACGAGCGCGAGCGGGAAGAACATGATCGCGTAGACCGCGACGAGCTCGGTGCTCGAGAGATACAGGTTCGGCAGGTAGCGCACGGTGATGTAGACGAACGAGAGCGCGACGACGATTCCCGGAAGTGCCTGCACGAGATAGGTCGATCGCTCGATCGCGATGCTCGCCGTGCGCCGTCGCCGCTCGACGAGGAGCGCAACCGGAAGCGCGGCCGCGGTCGCGATCAGCGCGGCGAGCCCGCTGTAGGAGGCCGTCGACACCGCGGCATGGAAGATCGACGTCGGCGGGAGCGTCGAGGAGGTGCCTTCGGCGAAGAGGTAGCCGATCGAGTAGAGCGGAACCCCGAGCGCGAGCCCGATCAGCGCCGCGAGCCCGGCGAGCACGGGCACCGTCCACCAGCCGAGCCGCACGCGGGCCGCCGGACGAGCCACTCCCCCGCTCCGCGCGGCTCCGGCCCGTCCGCGTCCGAGCGCTTCCCCGCCGAGGACGAGCAGGCCGAGGACGACGAGCACCAGCGAGAGCGCACACCCCGCGGTGGTGCTGTAGCCGATCTGGAACTCCGTGTAGATCTCGGTCGTGAAGGTGCGGAAGCGCAGGATCTCGAACGTCCCGAACTCGGCGAGGAGGATCAGTGCGACGAGCAGCGAGCCGCCGAGGAGCGCCGGTCTGATCTGGTGGAGCGTGACGTGCACGAACGTCCGCACGCGACCGAGGCCGAGCGATCGCGCGACGTCCTCGAGGCTCGGATCGGCCGATCGCATCGCGGCTGCGACCGGCAGGAAGACGAACGGATAGCTCCCGAGCGACATCACGAACACCGAGCCCCAGTAGCCCTGCACGCCGGGGGCGATCGAGATCCAGCTGTAGCCGATCACGAAGTCCGGCACCGCCAGTGGCAGGACGAGGACGATCGTGACGAGCCGCCGGAAGCGGAGATCGGTGCGCTCGACGCACCAGGCTGCGGCGACGCCGAGCACGGCGCAGGCGGCCGTGACTGCGAAGGTGAGCCGGACGGTGTTCCAGAGGAGGGTCGCAGTCAGGTGCCGGAAGAGCAGCGGCCGCAGCACGGACCATCCCACCTGCGAGGCCTGGAGCACGAGAAACGCGAGCGGCAGCAGCACGCAGCAGGCGACGAGCAGTCCGGCCAGGTAGAGCCCGGAAGCGGGAAAGCGTCGTCGGAGCGGCGTGAGGAAGTCGAGCGTGACCATGTGCGACCGGGAAGTGTTCCCGATCGGCGCGCTACAAGAGGCTGGCCTCGCGGAGCAATGCGACGGCGAGGGCCCCGTCACCGAGCTGTGCGACCGTGATCGGGTCGGGCTTCAGCGTCGAGAACGGGACGAGGGGCTTGGCGGTGACGACGCCCGAGCCGAGCGGGTACTCGTAGCTCTCGTCATGCGCGATGATCTCCTGCGCCGACTTGCTGACGAGGAACGCGAGGAACTTCTGTGCCTCAGGCTTGTGCTTGCTCGAGCGCAGGATCCCTGCCCCGGCGACATCGATCACGTAGCCCGGGTCGCGCGGGGCGAAGAACTTCTCGGCCGAGTGCACCTTCGACGCGCCGATCTCGTCGCGAAGGCGGAACCAGTAGTAGTGGTTGATCACGCCGAATGCGACCTGGCCGCTGTTCACCTGCGCGACGAGCGTCTCGTTGTCCGGATAGATGTGCGAGCCCGCGTTGCTGCGGACGCCCTTGAGCCAGGCAACCGCACGCGCCTTGCCGTACTTCGCGGCGACGGCGGTGACGATCGGCTGGAAGTCGGTCTCGCTCGGCGCGAGCCCGAGCTTCCCCTTCCATTTCGGGTCGGCGAGCCCGAGGACGGACGCCGGGAGCTGGGACGCCTTCAGCTTCGACGTGTTGTAGACCATCGTGCTGACGCGGGCAGAGACGCCCTCCCAGTCCTTCTTCGTCGAGCTGTAGCGGGCGGGGGTCTTCGCAAGCGCGGCGGCGGAGACCGGCGCGAGCAGGCCCCGCTCCTGGAGCGCCTCGAGCGGCGGAGAATTCTCGGTCATGAACAGATCGGCGGGCGAGTGCGACCCCTCCTGGATGACCTGGGCCGCGAGGACCCCCTCGTCGTCCGAGCGCACCGTGACGTCGATCCCGGTCTGCTTGGTGAAGGCGCTGACGAGCGCGGATACCGTTTCGGGATGCTGACCGCTGTAGAGCGTGAGCGACACTCCGCCCGATGCACGCTTCGAGGAGCCTCCGGCGAATGCGCCAACGGCGATCACCACTGCGACGGCCGCGACGATGCTTGTCCCGAGTACGACTTTCCGGCGCAAGAAACCAGCCTTTCCTGTCAGCGGAGACGCTCGTGCCCCCTCGTTGTTAGGCACACCTTACACAATCAGGAAGGGCGATGGTCACCGGCAGGAACGGGGTGTCGCGCGGAAGGAAACCGTCGGGCGTCTCACCTACCGCCCGTCCGCACGGAGCTTCCAGCAGGGATGCCGGGTTGCAAGACCTGACGCCTCGGGGATCCGCGCAAACCGGAAGAACAGCGCTCGTCCGGCGGCCGAGCCCCCGGCTTGCCGACGGGATCGTGACGCACGTCGAGCGCCTTCCGGTGGACGTCGAGCTCGCCCGCGAGCAGTGGGCGGCGTACGTCGAGACGCTCGTGCGCGAGAACTTCCGTGTGATCGAGGTCGACCCGGCCGAGGAGTGTCCCGACTCGGTTTTCATCGAGGACATGCTCGTGGTGCACGACGGGCTCGCCGTCGTGACGAGACCGGGGGCCGGGTCTCGCCGCGCCGAGCTGGCCGCGGCCGAGGCGGCGATCCGGGAGCTGGGCTTCCCGGTCGCGCACATCGATGCGCCGGAGACGCTCGACGGAGGCGACGTCCTCATCGCCGGGGGCACGGTCTACGTCGGCACGGGCGCGCGGACGAGCGCCGGTGCCGCCGCGCAGCTCCGTGCGCTCCTCGACGCGCCGGTCGTCGAGATCCCGATCGCCGGGATCCTCCACCTCAAGTCCGCCGTCACCGCGTTGCCGGACGGCACGCTCGTCGGCTTCGCACCGATCGTCCCGACGGCCGTCGCCGAGTTCCGGCCGGTGCCCGAGCCGACCGGCGGCCAGGTCGTGATCCTCGATGCGAACCGTGTGCTCGTCGCGGCCGACTGCCCGCGTACCGCGGAGCTCTACTCCGACCTCGGGCACGAACCGGTCGTGGTCGACATCGGCGAGTTCCAGAAGCTCGAGGGCTGCGTCACGTGCCTCTCGGTGCTCGTCCCTTGACGAAGATCAGGTCCATGAACGCGCTCGCGCGGCCGTCGAGGTAGTCGCGGACGAAGCGGTCTCGGAGCTCCTTCTGGTTTTCGTGCAGGTCGTCGAGGAGCGCAGGGAGGTCGTCGCGAGCCCCGAGCAGCCCGAACTCGCTGAGGAAGACCCCGTCGCCGCGCTCGAAGTGGCCGCGCCGGTTGTAGATCATGCTCCCGTGCCCGAGCACGGTCACGGCTCCCTGATCCTCGAGCGCCGCCGCGAGCTCTGCGAAGTTGACGTCGTTCGTCACCTGCACGACCTTCCAGCGGTCGTTCCCGAACACGCGGAAGAAGCTGCGCGGGAAGCCGTTCTCGCTGCCGCGGGGGAACTCCATGGCGACGAACGCGGGCACCTGCTCCTGCAGCGGCGAGTAGAGCGCGACGTCGAGGTGGGGCTCCGCGAAGCCGTAGTCGTGCACGAGCAGAACCCCGCCCGGGGGGAGAAGCCGCGCGACGGAGGTCACGAGCTCGACGCATTCGCCGGAGCGCGCGGTCACCCCCCCGGCCGGAAGATCCTCGAGCTCCGCCACCGCGGGCTCCGGGCGCACACGCACCCGCCAGCCGCCGTTCTCGGCACGGGCGGCAGGCACCGCCTCGAGTTGGCGGCCGCCCGCGTCCGCGTAGAACACGTGACAGGGCAGGTCGTCGAGGAGCTCGTTCAGGATCACGAAGTCGAAGCTCTCGGTCGTCGAGTGGACGAACTGCAGTGCGTCCGCGTGGACGAGGCCGAGGTTCACGGGGTGTGGCCGGTCGGTCGTGACGAGCGCGATGAGGGTCGGCTTCTCCGGCGGCTCCGTCGACGGAGCGGGCGCCGGCGCCCGCCGCAACGTGCCGGGAAGCTCGCCTTGCTCGACTCGGGCGATCGCCGCTTCGAGAGAGTTTCGAGCGAACTCGACCGCGAGATAATCGACGCGCTCGAGCTTCGAGACGCCGTCCCGCGCCCGCTCGCGCAGCGCTTCGAGCAGATCGCCGGCGAAGGCGCAGTTGTTCGCCCCGATCTCGAGCACGCGGACGCTCCGCTTGCCGAGCGCGGCGGCCTGGTGAACGATCAGATTCGCGACCGCGCCCGGGTGGTACCCCCACCGACCCTCGGTCGCGAAGAGGATCTCTCCGGCAACTCGGTTGTAGAAGAGCGAGTTGACCTCGCTCTTCGAGAGCCACGCCTGTTCCGACATGAGCTGGCGGCCAAGGTACTCCGCCTGCGAGGTACTCGCCTGCGAGTATCAGTCCACTCCACGGACAACATGGTCGAACGCTGCGAGGACGAGGCGCCAGCCGCCCTCGTCGCCGTAGCTCGCGCGGGCCGCAGCACCCCCGTCGGCGTAGGCCTCCCAGCCCGAGTGGACGACCTCGACGCGCGTCCCGCCGTCGACCGGCGTGAAGGTGATCTCGACTTCGGTCGGCGGGTTGTCCGGATTGACCCGCCACGTGTAGCCGAGTCTGCGCGGGGGCTCCCAGGTGTGGATTCGCGCCCAGTGGCGCTTGATGCCGCCGTAGAGCTCGTAGAACTCGCCGTCCTCACGTGGCTCCAACACGAGCCGTTCGGGCACGTGGTCGTCGCCCGCCGCGACCGAGTGGGACTCGACGGGCCACCAGCGGCCCGGGTCGCGCGTGAAGACCTCCCATGCGCGCTCCGGATCGACACGGACGACTACTTCCGTGCGGACGGGGTCGATCGTGGTCGGAATGCTCATCGCTCTCCTTCGGTTTCGGCTGCCGCCTTGAAGTTGTCGAGGGCCCGCGTCCAGAGCTCCTCGAAGTACTGCCGGAGCTCGGCGAGGCCCTCCGGCGCGATGCCATAGATCCGGCGGGTGCCGTCGCGCCGTTCCGTCACGAGACCCGCCTCCTTGAGCACCTTGAGGTGCTGCGAGACGGCGGGCCGGCTGACGGGCATCCCGGCCGCGAGCTCGCCGACCGCCATCGGCCGGTCGCGGAGCTGCTCGAACACGGCACGGCGCGTCGGGTCGCCGAGCGCCTCTATCGCGATTGCGTAAGCTGTCACTTACCGTAAGTTAGCACTTACGGTGTCCTATTGCGACGTGAGGTTGCGAGCGGCATCGACCACATCCGAGGTCGTGAACGGGTAGAGGAAGAGCGCCCGCTCGTAGCCGGAGCTGTCGATCAGGTATGCGGCGCCGGTGTGGGTGATGTAGCGGACGGAGACGCCGGCGATCTTCTTCTGCGTCACGAGGACGTCGACGTAGTAGTGCTTCCAGACGGACGCAAGGTTTGCGTGGGTGCCGGTGCCCCAGAGCCAGCCGGGCGCGAGCTTCCAGTGGAGGGCGTCCTGGTGGAAGCTCTGAGCGTTGTCGGCCCACGGGTCGACGCTGACGGACACGATCGCAGGCTTCTGCGCGCCCGAAAGCTGGTCGGTCGCCGCACTCAGGATGCTGGCCTCGCGCGGGCAGAAGTCGCGGCAGAGCGGGTCGATGAACGTCACGATCACCGGCCGTCCCTTGAGCGAGGCGAGCGAGAAGGCCTTCCCCGACTGGTCGACGAGGCTGAATCCGGGGGCGCGCTGGGCGCCGGCGGCCCACGTCTGCACCGTCGCCGCCGGGCCGGTCTCGACAGCCGCGTGAGACCGTGTGAGCTTGATCGCAGCGCCGACGCCGATCCCGACAGCGAGCGCGACTCCCCAGAACACGAACCGCAGGCGCATCCGCCCCCCTGAGTGCCGCGGAACAGCGGCCGGTGTTTCTTCTGCGGACATCCAGACCCCTCCCCGTGAGGGTAGCCCGCCTTCCCGTACCCTGCGGCGGAGAAGCGCGGCCGGATCGCTTTCGCGGCTATGAGAACGATCGGGGCGAAGAGTCGCGGCAGCCGCGACCTCGGCGAAACGATCCGCGAGCGTTCAACACGCGCGGGGGCGTGAGACGCTCCACGCTCGCCCGCCGGTAAGCGAACTCGACCGTGGCTACAATCGCGGCGAGCGCCCTCTTAGCTCAGTTGGTAGAGCACCTCCATGGTAAGGAGGGGGTCAACGGTTCGAGTCCGTTAGAGGGCTTCTCTTACTTCCTGCTAGAGCGCGGTTTTGGTTGTCCCGAGAGGCGACGTGCTCTGGCTTGAACGTCCACCGAGCGTCCACGAACGTCCACCGCGGCCGCTTTGAGCGTGTCGAGGAGTCCGATCGCGTGGTCACGGCTGTCACGGGCGAGATGACCGTAGTGGCGGTCGATCATGGTCAGGCTGGCGCCCATGTACCGAGAGAGGTCGAAGGTGGAGATGCCGGCACGTAGGGCGAAGGTAGCGAACGTGTGGCGGAGATCGTAAATGCGGCGCGTCGGCTCGATTCCGGCGGCAACCTGGGCGGGCTTCCACTCGCGGGTGCGGAAGTTGTGGAGGTCGAGGTAGCCGCCGCGTGTCGCCGGAAACAGCAGTGGCGAAGTCGGGTCGGCTGGGAGTCGCTCGAGGGCTGCGAGCGCGATCGCCTGGAGTGGCACCGCGCGGACGCTTGCTTCAGTCTTGGTGCACTTGAGGCGGCCCTTCGTGAAGGCGCGACGTACGTAGGCCACACGGGCGTCTGGGTCGATAT
>DASZLW010000424.1:0-3186 GCA_035552175.1 Gaiellaceae bacterium
TCGCGACCGCACAGGCCACGACCGCGAGCCCGATGGCGGCGCGACGACCGATTCTCATCTGACGCATCGTCCTCCCTTGATTCGACACCTCTCGGTCTTCGACCGAGCCTGCGCCTGTTGCGCAACCGGATTCTTACATGAATGCGGCCGCGTAGACCAATCGGAACCGGACGTGGTGGCACGAATGCGCTGCCCGAAGGCATCATGCGACCCTCCCGGAGGCCGTGCGACCCCGTCTGCGTAGACCCGGTACATCGCCGCGATTCTCTCGCAGGGGTCGGACGCCGCGAATGAGCAGCGCCCCGCGCGCGCCTCGCCGTCCCGCCGCGTGCCCGGATCCCGAGCTCCCGAGCCGCCTCGGCGAGCGTCCGGCGACTCAGGTCTCGAAGGCGTGCTTGACGACGAGCTGCTTCGCGGCACGAGCCTCGTCCAGCCGTCCGACCGGCTTGCCGTGGGGCGCCGACCGCAGTTCCTCGGGATTCTCCGAGGCCTCCCGGGCGATCCTCAGCATCGCCTCGACGAACGCGTCCAGGGTCTCCTTCGCCTCCGTCTCCGTCGGCTCGATCATCAGCGCCTCGGCGACGACGAGCGGGAAGTACACGGTCGGCGGATGGAACCCGAAGTCCATCAGGCGCTTGGCGACGTCGAGAGCGGAGATGCCGTGATCCCGCTTGAGGCTCCGCGCGCTCAGGACGAACTCGTGCATGCAGATGCGGTCGAACGGCAGGTCGTATGCGTCCCTCAGCGAGGCGAGCAGGTAGTTCGCGTTCAGCACGGCCACCTCGCTCATCTGCCGAAGTGCGGGCCCCCAGGCGCGCATGAAGGCGTAGGAGCGTACGAAGACCCCGAACGGGCCTGCAAAGCCGCGCACCTTGCCGATCGAGCTCGGGCGGTCGTAGTCGAGCCGGAACACGTCGCCGTCGCGGGCGAGGACCGGGAAGGGCAGGAACTCGGCGAGGTGCTCGCGGACGGCGATCGGCCCCCCTCCCGGCCCGCCGCCGCCGTGTGGCTGGGAGAACGTCTTGTGCAGGTTGATGTGGACGACGTCGAAGCCCATGTCGCCCGGCCGGGAGATGCCGCAGACCGCGTTCAGGTTCGCGCCGTCGTAGTACATCAGCGCGCCGGCGCCGTGGAAGATGTCGCGGATCGCCTCGATGTTCTCGTCGAACAGGCCGAGCGTCGACGGATTTGTGAGCATCAGCCCGGCCGTGTGCTCGTCGACCTTCGCCCGGAGGTCTACAAGATCGATGTTGCCGCGGGGGTCCGTCTTGACGCCCACGACCTGGTAACCGGCCATCGTCACGCTCGCAGGATTCGTGCCGTGCGCGCTGTCCGGGATCACGATCTTCGTGCGCTGCTCGTCCTCGCCGCGGCTTTCGAAGTAGGCCCGGAAGATGAGCAGCCCCGTCAGCTCGCCCTGCGATCCCGCGGCGGGCTGGAGGCTGACGGCGTCGAGCCCGGTGACCTCTCGCAGGATCGCCTCGAGGTGCCACTGGAGCTCGAGGGCGCCCTGGGCGGCGTCGTCGTCGACGAGCGGATGGAGATCCCGGAACCCCGGAAGCCCGGCGAGGCGTTCGTTGACGCGCGGGTTGTACTTCATCGTGCAGGAGCCGAGCGGGTAGAAGCCCGTGTCGACTCCGAAGTTGCGCCGGGAGAGCTCGGTGAAGTGGCGCAGCACCTCGGGCTCGGCGAGCTCCGGAAGGCGCGGCGGCTTCTTGCGGGCCAGCTCGGCGGGAACCGCCGGCACGGGAAGGTCGGGGACCGGGATCGCGAGACCGCGGCGACCGGGGCGGGACTTCTCGTAGATCAGCTTCACGACGGGGCCGTGCCTGCGCGGGCAGTCATGAAAGCGCCTCGACGAGCCGGTCGATCTCCTCGATGGTGCGCTTCTCGGTGACCGCGACGAGGAGCCCGTTCTCGAGCCCCGGGTAGTCGCGGCCGAGGGCATAGCCGGGATTGACGCCCGCGGCGCGCGCCGCGCGGATCGCTTCCTTCGCGTTCCGTCCGACGTCGACGGCAAACTCCTTGAACGTTGTCTTCTGTGGAAACAGCATCCTGGTTCCCCGTTCCTCGAGCTGCGCCTTCGCATACGCGCCGAGGGCCATGCAGGTCTCCCCCGTCTCGCGCAGCCCTGCGGGCCCGAGCAGCGAGAGGTGCACCAGACCCGCCAGGGCGAGGAGGGTCTGGTTGGTGGTGATGTTCGAGGTCGCCTTCTCGCGCCTGATGTGCTGCTCACGCGTCTGCAGGGTGAGGACATAGCCGCGGTCGCCCGCGGTGTCTACCGTCTCGCCGACGATCCGTCCCGGTAGCCGCCGGATGTACGGCTCGCGGGCGGCGAGGAAGCCGTAGTGCGGGCCGCCGTAGCTCATCGCGTTGCCGGCGGACTGCCCTTCGCCGATCGCGAGCGCGCAGCCGTACTCGCCGGGTGCTTCGAGCACTCCGAGGCTGATCAGGTCGACGTGCGCGATCGGGAGCGCCCCGCTCTCGTTCGCGGCGGCGGCGAGCGCGGGCGCGGCCTCCAGGCAGCCGAAGAAGTTCGGATGCTGGAAGATCACCGCGGCCGCGTCGCGGGCGGCTTCACGGACCCGGTCGGGATCCGTCGCGCCGTTCTCGTGCGGGACCTCGACGATCTCGAGCCCGAACCCGCGCGCGAACGTCTTCACGACCTGTCGCACCTGCGGGTTCGTCGCCTCGGTGATCACGACCCTGGTGCGGCCGGTGGCCTGCTTCGCGACGAAGCACGCGTCGGCCGCGACGGTGGTGCCGTCGTACCCGGACGCGTTCGAGACGTCCATGCCGGTCAGCTCGCAGATTGCGGTCTGGTACTCGAAGATCGCCTGCAGGACGCCCTGTGAGAGCTCCGGCTGGTAAGGCGTGTACGCGGTCAGGAACTCGCCGCGCTGCAGGACCGCGTCGACCACCGCGGGCACGTAGTGGTCGTAGATCCCGGCGCCGAGGAACGAGACGTCGTCGAGGACGTTCTTCGCGGCGAGCTGCTCGAAGTGGCGGGTCAGCTCGGCTTCGGAGAGCGCCGGCGGAACGTCGAGCGGGCGATCGAAGCGAACGGCGGCGGGGATGTCGCGGAAGAGCTCGTCGACCGACGCGACGCCGATCGCCGCGAGCATCGCCTCGCGATCCTCGCTCGTGAGCGAGAGGAAGCTCAACGGTGCTGCCTGCTCTCGAGGC
>DASZLW010000425.1:0-2959 GCA_035552175.1 Gaiellaceae bacterium
GGCTGCTGTCCAAATCCATGCTGACACGCAGCGGCGGGCACCGTTTCAACCACCTTCGGTTGAACCTCCGAGGCCGCCTGGTGCACGTCCGGGAGGTGAGAGACAGTTTCGCCCCTGCTTGTCAGGCCAAAAGAGTAGCAACTTCGCGGTGGCGGACTACGCGGATTGCGCCTCGAGCCGTTCGAGGAGGCCCGCGAGCGAGGCCGTCCACTGCTCGCCGCCGCGCTCGCGCACCGAAAGGGCCTCCTCGCTCTCCTTGTCGCCGTAGACGAGGACGTACGGGACCTTGGCGACCTCGGCGTTCCGGATCCGCTTGCCGACGGTCTCGTCGGAGTCGTCGACCTCGACGCGATAGGCGCCGAGCTTCGCGGCAAGCGCATGGGAGGCCTCGTGGTGGTCGAGCCCGACCGGAAGCACACGCGCCTGCACCGGGGCGAGCCAGAACGGGAAGGCCCCCGCGAAGTGCTCGATCAGGATCCCGATGAACCGCTCGAACGAGCCGATCAGGGCGCGATGGATCATCACCGGCGTGTGCTCGGCGTTGTCTTTTCCCTGGTAGCGCAGGTTGAAGCGCTGCGGCATCTGGAAGTCGAGCTGCACCGTGCCGATCTGCCAGGCGCGATCGAGCGAGTCGAGCATGTGGAGGTCGATCTTCGGGCCGTAGAAGGCTCCGTCGCCCGCGTTGATCGTGTACTCGAGCCCGCGCCGCTCGAGCGCGGCCGCGAGGGCCGCCTCGGCGACGTCCCATTCCTCGTCGGTGCCGAGCTTGTCCTCGGGCCGGGTCGAGAGCTCGACCTTGATCTCGAGCCCCAGCCGGTCGTAGATCGAGTAGCCGAAATCGAGGCAGCCGAGCACCTCGTCCTCGACCTGCTCAGGGGTGCAGAAGAGATGCGCGTCGTCCTGCGAGAACATCCGTACCCGCAGCAGCCCGTGCAGCGCACCGGTCAGCTCGTCGCGATGAAGCACGCCGGCCTCGGCCATCCGCAACGGCAGCTCGCGGTAGCTGTAGGCACCGTCGGCGTACAGGGCCGCGTGGCCCGGGCAGTTCATCGGCTTGAGCCCGAACTCGCGGTGCTGCGCCGTCTCACCCTGGGACTCGAACGTGAACATGTGCTCGCGGTACTTCTCCCAGTGTCCGGAGGTGACCCAGAGCTCCTTGTCGTAGATCTGCGGCGTGCGCACCTCGACGTACCCGCGCGCGCGATCCTCGCGGCGGCGGAGATCCTCGAGCACGTTCCAGATCGCCATCCCCTTCGGGTGCCAGAACGGCGAGCCGGGCGAGATGTCGGAGAAGTGGAACAGGTCGAGCTGCGTCCCGAGGCGGCGATGGTCCCGCTTGCGAGCCTCCTCGAGCCGCTCGAGGTGCGCGTCGAGGTCGCCCTGGCGGAAGAACGCGGTGCCGTAGATCCGGGTGAGCTGCTTGTTCTTCTCGTCGCCGCGCCAGTACGCGCCCGCGAGGCCCGTGAGCTTGAACGCCTTGATCGGGCTCGAATCCTGGAGATGCGGGCCGCGGCAGAGATCGGTGAAGTCGTCCGTGCCGTCGTGCGACTGCGTGTAGAGCGTGATCTCGCCCTCGGCGGTGTCGACGAGCTCGACCTTGTACTGCTCGCCCTCCTCGGTGAAGCGGCTCTTCGCCTCGTCGCGGGAGATCTCCTCGCGAGACCAGCTCCGCCCCTCGGCGAGCACCTTCCCGACCTCGGCCTCGATTCCCTCGAGGTCGGACTCCGAGATCGGCTCCGGGAAGTCGAAGTCGTAGTAGAAGCCGTGCTCGATCGGCGGCCCGATCGCGATCTTCACGCCGGGGTAGAGCCGGCGCACCGCCTCGGCGAGCACGTGCGCGCTCGAGTGGCGCAGCACGTAGAGCGCGTCGGCGTCCGCCGTGTCTCGCGTCGTCAGGAACTGGACCCGCTGGCCGTCGCCGAGCGGCGCGCGGATGTCCTGCACGGATCCGTTCGAGCGGACGAGCACGGCCTGCTCGGCGAGCTTCGGCCCGATCGCGCGCGCCGCGTCGAGGCCGGTCGCGCCGTCCGCGAGCTCGAGCTCCTTGCCGTCTGGGAGAACGACCTTCATTGCGTCAAGGATACGGCCACTCGAATCGCGGCGGCCCGAAGGCTTGTCTCACGAATCCTCGGAGCGGTATCCGAGGGCCGAAAAACCGGTGTCTGACACCAGGGGTAGACGCTCGAACCCTGATCGCCGCAGGGATTCGGAGCATTACGGCGGGTCGCGGGCCTCGTCGTCTGGCACGCTTTCCACACCTGTCCGCCCGGGACGCCCTGCGCGAGCTTCAGCGACTCCGGAGACGTGCCCTACGGCTTGGTCTCGACGGCGAATCCCGCAGCACGGCAGGCGTCCGCGACCTGAGGGAGGTTCGCGTCGACCGCGCAGTAATGGACGGCGGCCGGCCCGCAGTGGTGGATCGAGGCTCCGCCCATCGACGAGGGATAGGTGGCGCTGAAGCAGCGTTCGCCGTCCTTCGCGCCGCTCCGCGTCGCCGCCCACACGCCGCCGGCCGCGATCGCGAGGGCGGCGACGATCGCGAACACGAGCAGGAAGCGGCGATCGGTGGGCCTGAGCGGCATCGCGACGCGCTCCGCTTGCCTCTCGACCGGCATCGCAGAACTCTAACGACGTGAATCTCTTGACACGTTCCGATATATCGGTGTACTATCGCGATATGCACAGACAAGAACGATTTCAACGTGACAGCATGTATACGTGGGGCCAGAACCCCGGCGGCTACGGCGGCCCGGGCGGCGGCCCCGAGTTCTTCAAGTTCCGCGGCTTCGGTGGACCCGGATTCGGTGGGCCGGGAGGTCCGCGCGGTCGCCGGATGCGTCGCGGCAACGTCCGCGCCGCGATCCTGCTCCTGCTCGAAGAGGAGCCGCGGAACGGGTACCAGGTGATGCAGGAGATCGAGCAGCGGTCGGACGGCGCCTGGCGCCCGAGCCCCGGTTCG
>DASZLW010000426.1:0-2780 GCA_035552175.1 Gaiellaceae bacterium
TTTCGGGACGGGGCAGCTCGATACGGGGCAGCTCGATCCGGGACAGCTCGATCCGGGACAGCTCGATCCGGGACAGCTCGATACGGGGCAGCTCGATCCAGGGGAGCTCACGACGAGGGCGGTCGGAACATGACCCCGCCCGCGGGCTCTTCGGACAGCGTCGGGGCCACCGGAGTCGAGCTCGTGACGTTGACGATCGACGGTCGCGAGGTGTCCGTGCCGAAGGGCACGGGTCTCGTCGAGGCGGCCCTCGCGGCAGGGATCGAGATCCCCGTCTTCTGTTACGAGCCCCGGCTCGGGCCACCGGTCGGCGCGTGCCGTATGTGCCTCTGCGAGGTCGCGCCCGGGCCGCCGAAACCGCAGGCCGCCTGCACGCTGACGGCCGCGGAGGGCATGGCCGTGAAGACAGCCCTCACCTCGGAGCTCGCGGCCGAGTCGCAGAACGCAACCCTCGAGTTCATCCTCGTGAACCATCCCCTCGACTGTCCGGTCTGCGACAAGGGCGGCGAGTGCCCCCTCCAGGACCTCACGTTCCGCTATGGCCCCGGGTCGACGCGGATGGACTTCCAGAAGCGCACCTTCGAGAAGCCGATCCCGATCTCGCCGACGATCGCGCTCGACCGCGAGCGCTGCATCCTCTGCTACCGCTGCACGCGCTTCTCCGAGAGTGTCGCCGAGGACGGTCAGCTCGTCGCCGTCGAGCGCGGCGCGGCCTCGATGATCGCGACGTTCGAGGACGAGCCCTACCGCGCGCCGTTCTCGGGCAACGTGATCGAGCTCTGCCCTGTCGGCGCGCTCACCTCGACGCAGTACCGGTTCGAAGGCCGCCCCTGGGAGATCCAGAACGTGCCGACCGTCTGCGGCCTCTGCCCGGTCGGCTGCAACATCAGCGCGACCACGCGCGAAGGGAAGGTCAAGCGGATCCTCTCCCGGAACCACCCCGAGATCGACGAGGGCTGGCTCTGCGACAAGGGCCGCTTCGCCTTCGAGCACATCCGCGCCGGCGACCGGATCGAGGATCCGCTCCGGAAGACCTCGGCGGGTTTCGAGCCGCTCGCATGGAACGACGCCCTCGACGAGGCCGAGAAGCTCCTCCGCGCCGCCGGAAGCGCGATCGTCACATCGCTCTCCGGCGCCGAGACCGTCGAGCAGGCCTACGGGCTGGCGCGGCTTCTCCGTGTCGGGCTCGACGCGCATGGCGCCGTGCTGCCCGAGGAGGTTCCGGACGGGCTCGACGCGTACCGCGCGCCGCTCTCGTCGATTCGCGACGCGGCGACGGTCGTCGTGCTCTGCGACGAGCCGGTCGTCGAGCGCGCGCCGGTCGTCGAGCTCTGGATCAAGGCCGCCCGGCGGAACGGGGCCACGATCGTCACGGAACTGCCCTCGCCGGGCGGCCCGGGCACCGTCCTGATCACCGACGACGCCGAACGGGCGGCCTCGCTCGCCGCTGCCGCCGGCGCGGAGACAGCCTTCTACCTGCCGCGTACCCCGAACGGCCGCGGCGTCGTCGATGCCTGGAGCTGCGCGGCCGACGGCGAGCCCGCCGACACCGCGCCGAAGCTGATGATCATCTCGGGCGACGAGAACGCGCTGAACCCCGACGTCCGGGCGATGGCCGCTCACGCGGGGACGGTGATCGGGATCGGGATGTTCGCCGAATCCTTCGCAGGGCTCGCCGACCTCGTCCTCCCCGGCACGAGCTACCTCGAGCGCGACGGGACGACGGTGAATCTCGAAGGTCGCCTCCAGCGCCAGCGCCGCGCTGTGGTCGCGCCGTGCCCCGACGAGCTTGCGTGGATCGCCAAGCTCGCCGAGCGGTTCGACGTCCCGCTCTCGCCTCATGCCGCGGTTGTCTTCGAGGAGGTCTCCGCGACGTGTTACGGGGGCATCTCGATGGGCCAGGTCGGTGAACGGGCTCCGCTTCCGGCTGCGCCGGATGCCGTGGCCACTCCCGGGCCTGTCGTCCCGAGCGAGATGTCGCTTCCGCGCGAGACCTCGGGCGACGGGCTGCGCCTCCTCACCTACCGGCCGCTCTTCTCCGGCCCGGCCGTCGACCGGACGCCCGAGCTCGCCTTCCAGAAGCACGCCGGCGAGGTCGAGCTCAACCCGGCCGATGCGCGCAGCCGCAGGATCGACGCCGGGGACGAGGTGACCGTCCACTCGAACGGGACGTCCCGCCGGCTCCGTGCCCGCCTCGCGCGCGACCTCGCTCCCGGCACCGTGCGGATGCCGCGTGACGAGGCCGTCGGGCTGCACGACCACGTCGAGGTGACGCGATGACCCACCCGCACGAGGTCTGGTGGGTCTCCGTGATCAAGGCGCTCGTGATCATCAACCTCGTGATGGGCGCCTTCGCGTATACGACCTGGCTCGAGCGGAAGGTGCTCGGCCGGATGCAGCTCCGGTACGGGCCGAACCGTGCGGGCCCGTTCGGGCTCCTGCAGCCGATCGCCGACCTGATCAAGCTCGTCCGCAAGGAGGCCTTCTACCCGGCGTCGTCCCATGAGCTTCCGTACATCCTCGCCCCGATCCTCTCGTGTGCGACGGCCCTCGCGGCGTTCGCCGTCATCCCCTGGGGGCAGGGCTGGACGATCGACGGCTACTACGTCTCGGGGGAGATCTCGAACCTGCCGATCTCCCTGATCCTGATCTTCGCCCTCGGCTCGATCGGGATCTACGGGTTCATCGTCGGCGGCTGGGCCTCGGACTCGAAATACGCGATGCTCGGATCGATGCGCACCTGCGCGCAGCTCGTCTCGTACGAGGTGTCGCTCGCGCTC
>DASZLW010000427.1:0-5637 GCA_035552175.1 Gaiellaceae bacterium
CCCGGGTACGTCAAGACCCGCCTCACCGACGAGATCCCGGAGGAGGGCCGCGCCGCGATGCTCGCGAACACGCCGCTCGGGCGGCTCGGGGATCCGGAGGACGTCGCCGGGGCGGTACGGTTCCTCTGTTCCGGCGAGGCCTCGTTCATCACGGGCGAAGTGCTGCTCGTCGACGGCGGACTGGGGATGTAGTGGCAGGCAACGGATCGGACAGGCGGCGGGTCGTCGTCACCGGCATCGGGATGGTGACTGCTCTCGGAAACGACGTGGCCTCGACGTGGTCCCGCCTGCTCGCGGGCGACTGCGGCGCCCGGGAGATCACGATGTTCGACCACACGGACTACCCGGTGCACTTCGCGTGCGAGCTCGAGGACTTCGACCCGACGACATGGGTCGACCACAAGTCCGCCCGGCGCATGGACAGGTTCGCGCAGATGATCCTCGCCGCCGCGCGGCAGGCCGAGCAGGACTCCGGCATCGACATCGCGCCCGACGCGGAGCGGATCGGCGCGTCGATCGCGACCGGGATCGGCGGGCTCCGCTCCTTCGAGATCTGCCACGACGTGCTCGTGACGCGCGGCCCCGACCGTGTCAGCCCGTTCTCGATCCCGTCGATCATCCCGAACATGGGCGCGGGCTGGGTTTCGATCGAGCTCGGGACGAAAGGGCCGCTGATGAGCGAGTGCACGGCCTGTGCCGCCTCGAACATGGCGATCGGCGACGCGCTCGACGAGATCAGGTCGGGCCGGGTCGACGCGATGATCGCGGGCGGGAGCGAGGCGCCGATCACCGGCGTCGGCGTCGCGGGGTTCGACGCGATGCGGGCGCTCTCGCGTCGCAACGACGATCCGAAGCGCGCCTCGCGACCGTTCGACGCCGACCGCGACGGGCTCGTGATGGGCGAAGCGGCAGGCGCGATCGTGCTCGAGGAGCTCGGGCGCGCCCAGGCGCGCGGCGCGACGATCTACGCGGAGCTGCTCGGCTACGGCACCTCGGCCGACGCGGCCCACATGACCGAGCCCGACCCGACGGGCCAGAGCCCGGCCCGCGCGATGCGGGCCGCACTCGCCGACGCGGGCGTCGACCCGACCGAGGTCGGCTACGTCAACGCGCACGCCACCTCGACCCCGATCGGCGACAGTGCCGAGACGAAGGTGATCAAGGTCGCTCTCGGCGAGGAGCACGCACGGAGCATTCCGATCTCCTCGACGAAGGGAGCCACGGGTCACTGCTTCGGCGCCGCGGGATCGATCGAGGCGATCTTCACGATCCTCGCCCTCCGCGACCGGGTCGCCCCGCCGACGATCAACCTCGACACGCCCGACCCGGACTGCGACCTCGATTTCGTCCCCAACGTCGCCCGCGAGGTTCCCGACCTCCATACGGCCCTTTCGAACTCGTTCGGGTTCGGCGGCCACAACGCGACGATCGTCCTGCGCCGTTTCGACGGCTGACCCCGCGCAAAGTATCTTTTCGATCCGCATGGACAGGTGGGCGACATTCGACTGCTACGGCACGCTGATCGACTGGAACGGAGGGATCCGGGCCGAGCTCCGGCGCGTGTTCGGGGACCCGCTCGCCGAGCGGATCGCGTCCGAGCACGTCGACGATCCCGATCCCGATCCCGAACCGGACGCCGGAGCGGACGCCGCCGCCGACGCTGGAATGCCGCCGGAGCCGAAGGCGGATCCACGGGAGGTCGAGCTGGAAGCGGAGCTCGACGACATCCTGCGCCGCTACCACACCCTCGAGCGCGAGATCGAGAAGAACGGCTCGCTCTCCTACCGGGAGGTGATGACCGAGGCGATGCAGCAGCTCGGAGCGTCCGAGAGCGAGAAGGGCGGCCTCGCGGCCTCGCTCCCGACCTGGCAGCCGTTCCCGGAGACGCGGGATGCACTGACCGAGCTCCGCGCGCGCGGGTGGAAGCTCGCGATCCTCTCGAACTCCGATCTCGACCTGATCGAGGCGTCGAAGTCCCTGATCGGCGTACCGTTCGAGGAGACGGTGGTTGCCTCGCAGATCCGCTCCTACAAGCCGGCACTCATGCACTGGATGGAGTTCTACGGGCGGACGCTCGCGAACCGTCGGCGCCACGTGCACGTCGGCGCGAGCTCCTATCACGACATCGCGCCGGCTGCGAAGCTCCGGATCCCGAACGTGTGGATCAACCGGCTCGGCGAGCACGCGGAGACCTCGCCGACCCGTGAGCTCCCGGATCTCACGGAGCTCCCGGACACCGTCGACGAGCTCATGCCGGCCTGACTCGGCTCGCTTGCGGGAGCCGCCCTCGCGACTCCTCCCTCGGGCTCGGAGGCCTGCGGGCGGCGGCGCCCGACTGCAACCCTCGCACGCACCTCCCCGGTCTAACATCAAGAAGCCGATGAGCGAGACCAAGATCGACGTGAAGGTCGAACAGGTGGAGAGCGCCCCGGCCGAGAGCAAACACCCGAACACCTGCCCGAGCTGCGGATCGCACTACCGCGACGACGAGCTCGAGGCTGCGCTGTTCGTGTGCGGGCACTGCGGCCACCACTTCCGCATGCCCGCCCGCGACCGGATCGCCTGGCTCGCCGACCCGGGCTCCTTCACCGAGGAGGCGATGGAGATCCGCTCGGCCGACCCACTCGCATTCTTCGACCTGCGGCCCTACCGCGAACGGCTTGCGGAGGCCGAGCTCAACACCGGGCTCACGGACGCGATCGTCGTCGGCTCCGCCTCGCTCGACCACCATCCCGTCGAGCTCGCGGTGATGGACTTCTCCTTCATGGGCGGCTCGATGGGCAGCGCGGTCGGCGAGAAGTTCGCCGTCGCCTGCGACTCGGCCGTCGCGGCGGACGCTCCGCTGATCCTCGTCTCGAGCTCGGGCGGCGCACGCATGCAGGAGGGGATCCTCTCGCTGATGCAGCTCCCGAAGACCATCTCCGCGCTCGACGAGCTCCACGAAGCCAGGCTGCCGCTCTTCTCCGTCCTCACGCACCCGACGACGGGCGGCGTGATGGCGAGCTTCGCCTCGCTCGGCGACGTGACGATCGCCGAGCCCGGCGCCCTCCTCGCCTTCGCCGGCCCGCGCGTGGTGCAGGAGCTGACCAAGGAGAAGCTCTCCGACGACTTCGGCCGCGCCGAGCAGAACCTCCGCTTCGGCCAGATCGACGCCATCGTCCCCCGATCCGAGCAGCGCCCGTACCTGGCACGGCTCCTGCGGCTCTTTGCCCGGTGAGGCCGAGCGGCGGCTGCGGCAGCGGCTCGCCTGGTTGAAGGGACTCCCGCTCCTCCATCGCACCGGCGTCTCGGGCGACGAGAAGCGGCTGCGGGACCAGCTCGACTCGATCTCCCGCGCCGACGCGTCCGAGGACGAGATCTGGGGCTTCGTCGAGCTCGCACGGCATCCCGACCGGCCCTACACCCTCGACTACGTGGCACGGATCCTCGACGACTGGGTCGAGCTCCACGGAGACCGGGGACGTGCCGACGACGGCGCGATCGTCGCCGGCCTCGGCAAGCTCGACGGCCGCACGGTCGCCCTGGTCGGCCACCAGAAGGGCCGGGATCTGAAGGAGCGCCTCCACCGGCAGTACGGGATGCCGAGCCCCGAGGGCTACGTGAAGGCGATGCGCGTGATGGAGACGGCGGAGCGGTTCGGATTCCCCGTGGTCGCCCTCATCGACACGCCCGGCGCCTACCCGGGCGTCGCGGCCGAGCAGCACGGCCAGGGCGGCGCGATCGCGCGCTCGCAGGCGAAGATGCTCTCCCTCACCGTGCCGACCGTCGCGTGCGTGATCGGCGAAGGGGGCTCGGGTGGCGCCGTCGCGCTCGCCGTCGCAGATCATGTGCTCATGCAGGAGAACGCGATCTACTCGGTGATCTCCCCGGAGGGCTGCGCGATGATCCTCTGGCGTGACCGCGAGGAGAAGAAGAAGGCAGCCGCGGCGTTCAAGCCGGACGCGTTCCACTGCCTCGAGCTCGGCGTGATCGACGGGATCGTCCCCGAGCCGGGCTCGGGCGCCCAGTCCGACCCGGAAGGCGCCGCGCGAAGCCTCAAGCGCGCCGTCTCCGATGCGCTCGCGGATCTCGACGGCACGTCTCCTGCCGACCTTCGCCGGTCACGCCGCGCCAAGTTCCGCGGCATGGGCGTGTACGCCTGACCCCATTCCTTAACAATTCGGGCCGCTGAGCGGCACTTTCTCCACATCATCCACAGAGTTTTCAACCGAGTTTCGACATTCGTGTGAACGGGCAGAAGAAGCGGTTGGGCGCATACGAGCGCAAACGCGACCCGGCGAAGACCCCGGAGCCGTTCGGCGAGGCCCCGGCCGGTGAGAAGCCGATCTTCGTGATCCAGAAGCACGCCGCGCGCTCGCTCCATTACGACTTCCGGCTCGAGCGCGACGGGGCCCTCGCGTCGTGGGCCGTTCCGAAGGGCGTCCCGCTCGAGGAGGGCGCGAAGGCGCTTGCGGTGCACGTCGAGGATCATCCGCTGTCGTACGCGACCTTTGCCGGCGAGATCCCGAAAGGTCAGTACGGGGGCGGCACGGTCGAGATCTGGGACAGCGGCACCTACGAGCTGCTCGAGGACAAGCCCGACGGGGGGCTGAAGGTGCGGCTCGCCGGCTCCCGCCTCCAGGGCGTGTGGACGCTCGTCCCTGCACATCTCGACGGCAAGGAGGCGAACTGGCTCCTGATCCACACCCGTGACGAGGCCGAGGCGGCGCTTGCCGGCGCGACGTTCACGCCGATGCTCGCGACGCCGGCGGCGGAGCTGCCGCGCGCCGGCGACTGGCACTACGAGGTGAAGTTCGACGGGTACCGGGCACTCGCATACGTGCGCGGTGGGGCGTGCGTGCTGCGCTCGCGGAACGACAACGACCTGACCGGGCGCTTCCCGGCGGTGGCGAAGGCGCTCGCGAAGGCGGTGAAAGGCGAGGCCGTGGTCGACGGGGAGGTCTGCGCGCTCGACGAGGCGGGGCGGCCGAGCTTCTCGGCGATGCAGCAGAGCTCCGGAAGGCTCGTGTTCTACGCCTTCGACTGCCTCGAGGCCGCGGGCGAGCCGCTCGTCGGGCTGCCGATCGAGCAGCGCCGCGCACGCCTCGCCGAGCTCGTCCGGCCGAGCCCGTCGGTGCAGGTCTCGGAGAGCTTCGACGACGGGAAGGCGCTGTACGCCGCGGTCGAGGCGCAGGGCCTCGAGGGCGTGCTGGCCAAGCGCGCCGGCTCGCGCTACGCGCAGGGCCGCCGGACGCGCGACTGGCTGAAGGTGAAGCGGACGGGGCGCCAGGAGTTCGTCGTCGCGGGGTACGCGCGCGGCGGCAAGGGAAACCGGGCCGGCACGTTCCGCTCGCTCGTTCTCGCCGTGAACGAGGGAGGCGAGCTCCGGTACGCCGGGAACGTCGGCACGGGGTTCACCGACCGCGAGATCAAGCGCCTCTTGGAGCTGCTGCGACCGCTCGAGCGGCCCGACCCGCCGTTCCGCGTCGTCCCGAAGCTTGCCGGCTTGAAGCGGACGGATGTCACGTGGGTCGAGCCACGCCTCGTGGCCGAGGTCGAGTTCGCCGAGTGGTCGCACGAGGGACGCGTCCGCCAGCCGTCCTACAAGGGGCTGCGCGAGGACAAGCCGGCCGCCGAGGTGCGCGAGGAGCGCCCGGC